>CAYMRT010000182.1:0-9555 GCA_964392885.1 uncultured Desulfobacterales bacterium
TGACCCTCATGAAATAGCAAATTGTTTAGGGGTAAAAGGTGTTGATTATATGTTGCAGGCTAGTTCTGATCTTCCAATGTCATTTTATTATACGGCTCCTTCTTGTGTGCCTGCCACTCATCTTGAGACATCAGGTGCAATTTTATCTTCTTATGACATAGAAGAGATTTTAAAAAAAGATTGTATTGTAGCCCTTGGCGAGATGATGAATTTCCCTGGAGTGATTTGGGGTGATAAGGAGGTTCATAAAAAGCTTAAGTTAGCTCGGGATCTTGGTCTTCCAATAGATGGGCATGCCCCTGGACTTTCAGGAAACGATTTATGTGCGTATATAGGAGCAGGAATAGATTCAGATCACGAATGCGTAACTTTTAAAGAGGCAGAAGAAAAACTTTTTAAGGGAATGTATCTTTTTTTGCGTCAGGGAACGTCAGAAAAAAATCTCCTTGATCTTTTACCTGCTGTAAATAATAAAACTTTGCCGTTTTGTTGTTTGGTAAGCGATGATCGTCATCCTGATGATTTAATGAATCTTGGACATATGGATTATTTATTAAGGATGGCTGTCGAAGAAGGCTTGGAACCAATAAGTGCCATTACCATGGTTACTTTAAACCCTGCAAGGCGTTTTGGATTAAAACGAAATGGCTTAATTGCTCCTGGATTTTATGCAGACCTTGTGCTGTTAAAAGATCTTTCAAGTTTCGATGTGAAGGCTACTTTTTTTAGGGGGGCATTAGTGGCAAGAGATGGAGAGCTTTGTGTGCGTTTGCCACAGGCAAATGAAGACCCATCTGTATGTAAGGCCGTTAATGTTGGTAAGATTCCCGATTTTAAGATAAAGGCTAAGGGAGAGAAAATAAGGGTAATTGGAATTAAAAGCGGGCAAATAGTGACAGATGAGCTTATTTTGCCTGTAAAAAAGAAGAACGGCTTTGCTATTTCAGATGTAGAAGATGATATTTTAAAGCTTGCAGTCATTGAGAGGCATCATGCCACAGGAAATGTAGGACTTGGATTTGTAAAGGGCTTTGGATTAAAGGAGGGTGCAGTTGCAAGCACTATTGCACATGATAGTCATAACATAATTGTTGTTGGAGTAGATGATATTTCAATGAGGCTGGCAGTTGAAGCCTTGATAGATGCAGGTGGTGGCCTTATTGTATGTAGCAATAAAGAGATAAAGGCGTTATTGCCTCTTCCTGTTTCAGGGCTTATGTCAACAGAGTGTGTATCTAAAGTGACGGAACAGATGGAGAAGTTGATAGAGGCAGCTAAAGTAATTGGAAGTAGCTTAAAAAATCCTTTTATGGCTCTTAGCTTTTTAGCTTTGCCTGTTATTCCAAAGCTAAAACTTACCGATAAAGGACTTGTTGATGTGGAAAAATTTGACTATGTTTCGCTTTTTGTATAAAAGATATAATGAATAGAGATTCATTAAAAACTTTTGGAAAATTAGATAGAAGAGGATGTGTTATGAGTTTTAAGGTATTAAAAAGAACGATAGGTTTATGGCTCTTATGTATGGGCATTTTATTTCTTTTTGGATGCCAAGAAGGAAGGGTCTCTCAAGGGTTTGCCCCTTCTAAGTATTCCAAAAAGGAAATAGAGCTTATGATGAAGTATCATGGCTCCTTAATTGCAAAGTTTGATGGTAGGCGTTGGTGGTGTTTGCAGGGAAGGCGTTGGATAAAGATAGACAGCGCAAAAGCAGCTCATTTTGCTCAAGTAAAACTATCTAAAAAAAGACATTCTCAGATTTACTAAATCACCTTATAAAATAAATCCAATTCAAAAAAATTTTTTTATGGTTGTTTTTGGGAACTGCCAACCATTGGCAAGTTGTATAAGATAGTTTTGTGTTTGACAAAGGTGGTAAGAGTCTATATTTGCGTATTCTAAATCTTAGGAACTTTTGTAAAAGGATTTTTGGTTTAATCTTTCAATAAAAAAATATCTTTGATATCCAAAGTGATGCTAATATCCCTGCCGTATCAGCAAGTAGCGCTGCCGTAAGGGCATGCCTTGTAACTTTTATGCCTACACTGCCAAAGTATATTGCAAGCACATAAAAGGTAGTTTCTGTAGAGCCTTGCATAATAGAAACTAAAAAAGATAGGTAGCTATTGGGCTCTTTGGATACAATTTCAGACATTATTCCAAAGGCTCCACTTCCGGAAAGGGGCCTCATTAAGGCCATTATCATAGCTTCTGGAGGCATACCTAGAAATTGTACAAGAGGAGATACGGCAGAGACAAAAAAATCTAGTGCGCCACTAGATCTGAGCATTCCAATTGCGACAAATATGGCCACTAAATAGGGAATTATTTTAACTGTGGTTTCAAATCCTTCTTTTGCTCCTTCTGTTAAACTTTCATATACATGCACCCCTCTTAGATATCCAAAGATTAAAATACTACAAATTAGAACAGGGATTATCCATGAAGAAGTATTGGAAATTATATCTAAAAAACCTAGCCCTCTTAAAGAGATTTCTTTAAATCTCAATAGGATTATACTGAAAAACAGAATAAGAAATAAAAATATTAATATCTTTTGTCTTAAAAGAGGTTTATAAGGTTTTGTTTGGGGGTCGATTTTTTCATATTTATCTTCATGCTTATCTGTATCAATTAACTCGGGGTTTTTAGATCTTTTTTCAAGAATTTTTGCAGATAATATTGCTACAAATGTTGAAATAGATGTTGCAATTAATGTCGGGAGCAAAATAGAGGCTGGTTCTCTTGCTCCTGCTGCTGCCCTTACAGTAATTACCCCAAGAGGTAAAAGAGTAACGTTTGACGTATTAATTGCCAGAAATAGGCACATGGCATTTGTGGCAGTATCTTTTTTTGAAGATAGCTTTTGAAGCTCTTTCATGGCCTTTATTCCTATTGGAGTAGCAGCATTTCCAAGCCCTAATGCATTTGCAGACATATTCATTATCATTGCAGACATGGCAGGATGTTCAGGAGGTACATCTGGAAATAGTTTTGTCATTAACGGACGAATTATTCTTGCTATGATTTTTAAAAGTCCGCCATCTTCCGCTACCCTCATAAGTCCAAGCCATAATGCCATAGGGCCGATAAGGGCAATTGCTAGTGACACTGCAGCCTTTGCTGACTCAAATGACGCCTTAGTCAATTGCTCCATTGTGCCATTTGAGGCTGCAACCACAACAGCAGAAAGTATCATAAAAAGAAATATGGTATTTATTGCTGCAGGTTTTTTCTCCATAGGGTTATATTTTGACTTAAGTCAATGTTAGCTTTTTATAACAATTTAATTTAGTTAATCATTAGAAAATACCATTATATTTTTATTTGGAGTATAGGCTAATGAAGATTTTAAGAAAAATTATTCAAATAGATGAAGAGCTTTGCGATGGTTGTGGCCAATGTGTCCCTGCGTGTGAAGAAGGGGCTATTGAGGTTGTAGATGGCAAGGCAAGGCTTGTGGCTGAAAAATATTGTGATGGCTTAGGTGCTTGTTTGGGGCATTGCCCAACTGGAGCACTAAAGATCGTGGAAAAAGAGGCAGAAGATTTTGATGAAGAGGCTGTTCATGAGTATCTTGCCTCTAAAAAACATAAAACAGCATCTCATGTTTGCCCATCTCAGGCTCTCCATAGTTTTGAGACAATCTCTTGTGATTGTGCTAATAAGCCAGATTTTATTAAACAACAAAGATCCCTTTTGGGTCACTGGCCAATTCAAATAAGGCTTGTTCCTCCCCATGCTCCATTTTTGAAAAATAGCGATCTTCTTATTGTTGCCGATTGTACTGCAGTAGCATATCCAAACTTTCATCAGCATTTTGTTGGGGGCAAAATAGTTTTAATGGGGTGCCCAAAATTTGATGATCAGATGGAGTATGTTAATAGATTTAAGGAAATTTTTGCTCAAAATCCTATTTCTTCCCTCTCAACAGTTATAATGGAGGTTCCATGTTGTTCCTCGATGTTGGGCATATTGAAAAAGGCGCTAGAAGATGCAAATCAAAAAATGAATATCAACTATACCATAATTGGAATCAAGGGGAGTATTATCGATCAAAAAGAACTTTCAGTGTGAAAGTATTATCAGCTATTGACTTTAGATACTGCTTCATTATTTAATAAATAAAAATTAATGAAAGGAGAAGGAGCTATGAGCAAAGGGAAAGGTTTGTTTGGTGTTCTGGCCTTTTTCTTTGTGGTAAGTCTTATGGCTTCCAGTGCATTGGCTGGTAATGCCTGTATTGACTGCCACAAAAAGATTTCGCCAGGACAGGTAAAAGACTGGTCTGTGAGCAAACATGCCGCAAATGACATTACATGTGATGTTTGTCACGGAGAAGGACACAAAAGTGCAAAGGATGTAGATAAGGTTGTGCTTCCAGATGAGCACAAATGTGCAGAGTGCCACGAGGAACAGTTTAATTCCTTTAAAAAAGGGAAGCATCAGTTTGGTTGGACATCTATGAATGCCCTTCCTATTACTCATGTTGAGCCAGATGAGTTAATGGAAGGTGGCAGAGGCTGTGGTGGTTGCCACAATATGGGCATTAAGAGCGAGGCCCAAAAGAAAGATCAGCATGCAAAGGGCTATCGTTATCAAAATAACTCTTGTGATGAGTGCCATACTCGCCACTCCTTTTCTAAGGCAGAGGCTTTAAATCCAAGGGCATGCCAGCAGTGTCATATGGGATATGACCATCCTCAGTGGGAAATGTGGTCTTCATCCAAGCATGGAGAGCGTTACTTTGCAAAACTTCAGGGAGATCTTCCTAAAGATGCTCCAGCACCAACTTGTCAGTTCTGCCACTTGCCTAATGGAACACATGAAAACCGTACAGCTTGGGGTTTCTTAGGTGTTCGCCTGCCAATCAAAGATAAAGAGTGGGCAGATGCACAGGCTGCTCTTTTAAAGGCATTGGGAGTGCTTGATCCAAATGGTAAGCCAACAGCAAGGCTTGAAGTTGTAAAGGCAGCTCAACTTGCAAGGCTTGATCAAAAATCTTGGGAGACAGAACGGGAAAAGATGATCAAAAGATGTACTACTTGCCATTCTGAAAGGTATGTTCGCGATCAGTTTAAGCTGGGTGATGAAATGATGAAAAAGACCACCATCATGCTTGCTGAGGCGATTAATATTGTAGCTGATCTTTATAAGGATGGAATTTTGAAAAAACGTCCAAATCAGCCATATGCATATCCAGATTTTCTCTATTTTATGAGGACTGATTATAGTAAGGCCGGCAGCGATAGTTATAAAGGTGCTGCTAAAAATATGGCTTATATTGAACAGGTACTCTTCCAGATGTATATGAAGCATAGAATGCGTGCTTATCAGGCATTTTTCCATGTAAATCCAGCTTATTCCTACTGTTATGGCTGGGCTATGATGAGCAAAGACCTTGGTGAGATCAAAGAACTTGCTGCACAAATGAGGGCTGCCCACAAAAAATAGAAACAAGCCATAGTTTAGGTTATATTATAAGGCCCGGATATCCGGGCCTTTTTATTTTGGAGAAAAAGATGGATTTAATATTGTGGGCTTTTTTTGTGTTAATAGCTGGTATCGCCCTATTGGTTGGAGGTGCCGAGCTTCTTGTATGTGAAAGCATTGTCTTGTCTAGATATTTAGGTATAAGTCCTGTTATAATTGGACTTACAGTTGTTGCTCTTGGAACCTCTGCTCCAGAGCTTTTTGTTACAATTATGGCCAACTTAAATGCCAAGTCAGACTTGGCAATTGGAAATATTATAGGTAGTAATATTGCAAACATAGGTCTCATTCTTGGAGTTGCAGCAGTTATAAAACCTTTTTTTGTTCCTGCCCGTATTTTAAAAGTTGAGCTTCCATTTTTAATGCTGTCTGTTGTATTGACTGGTATAGCTACCTGGTTTGGAATATTAAATCGAATTATGGCTACTATCTTAATTGCCTCCTTTGCTATATATCTTTATGTGCTTATGGAAAATCATTTGCTTTATGAAGACCTAGAACAAGACAATGATACTAAAGACATCTCTTTTAGCCTTGGACAAATAGTGTTGAAGCTTTTGTTAATATTTTTTAGCTTCATAGCCTTGGTGTATGGCTCCAAGCTGTTAATTAAAGGAGCAGTGTCAATTGCTAAGTTTTTTCACTGTCCGGAACTCATTATTGGCTTAAGTCTTACAGCAGTTGGAACGTCACTTCCTGAGCTGGCAAGTACAATTTCGGCAGTAAGGAGAAAACAAGCAGGGCTTGTAGTCGGAAATGTATTAGGAAGTAACTTTGCCAATACTTGTGGAATACTTGGAATATCCGGTCTTATCAAGCCAATGAGTATTGATTCGCATGTGCTTACAACAGATTTTCCTGTGATGGCTATTATGAGCTTTGTTTTGATTCCTCTTTTTAAGGATAAATTTTTATCAAGGAAAGAAGGTTTATGCTTGCTTGTGGCATATTTTTCCTTTATTTCAATAATTTATTTGAAAAGTTAACTGATTTGATGTTATTTATAACAAAACGGAGAGGAAAGTAGAATAAGGGAGGGCAAGATGCTAAGTTCATGTAAAGCAAAGTTTTTTGGAGGATTGATTATTTTTTTATTATTGATTTCTTCATCCAATGCCTTTGGTGCTGGTTTTCAAGTTTTTAATGAGCTTTCTGCTAGGACTACTGGACTTAGTACGGCAATGACAGCAAGAGGAGATTTGGTGGAAAGTGCCTGGTTCAATCCTGCTGCCTCATCAATGTTTGAAAAAACAAAACTTCTAACTGGAATGGCTATGGTGATTCCAAGTATGAGACTTGAAA
Source organism: uncultured Desulfobacterales bacterium (assembly GCA_964392885.1). Lineage (GTDB taxonomy): Bacteria > Desulfobacterota > Dissulfuribacteria > Dissulfuribacterales > QOAL01 > JAADCZ01. The sequence goes on from CAYMRT010000182.1 coordinate 6,796, forward strand.
CAGATCATGATGAATATGATATGAAAGATAAGGTTTATCCTATCCCATATTTTTACGGTGCTACCCCTCTTGGAAAGAAATTTGGTCTTTCAATTGCCATAAACATGCCCTATGGGCTTACAACAGAATGGCATAATGACTGGATAGGAAAATATTATGCTGTTTATACTGAACTTAGATGTCTTTATGTCTCTCCTGCTGTTTCTATTAAGCCATTTGAGTGGCTTGCCTTTTCTGCAGGTCCAAACTTTGTTTATGCTACGGCGGATATGAGGCGTGCTGTGTCTCCTAAAGTACCTGGTCTAAAGACAAACATGAAGGGAGAAGATTGGGCCTATGGATACACCGTTTCCATGTTAGTTAAGCCATTTAAAAATTGGAGCTTTGGAGTGACCTATCATTCTCAAGTTGATCTTGGCCTTGAGGGAAGAGCTAGATATTCAATGGCTCTTCCTCCTTTTCCAAAATCAAAGATGCATTTAGATGTGAGTCTTCCAAGAACTGTATCTATTGGAATTGCCACAACTGCAATAAAAAATTTAACTATATCTTTAGACATAGATTGGACAGACTGGTCAAGCTATGAGTCTCTTGACTTTGAATATGAGAAAACCCCTGGTACAGCAACACCTGGTGTCATTAGTGTTCCTAGAAACTGGGAAGATGCTTGGGCTTTTAGATTGGGTGCAGAATATGTTTATGAACAGTGGCAAATACGGGCTGGGTATGCCTTTGATATGTCGCCAATTAAAGATGAATACAGGGAACCAACCCTGCCAACAAATGATCGTCATGTGTTTTCCGTTGGACTTGGTTGGAACTATAATCAACATTTAGGTGTTGATGCAGCTTATTCTTATGTTTTGGTTGAAAGTGGTGGTACTTCCCCTCTTACCCCTACACTTGATGGGACATATAAAGGGGATGCTCATGTAGTTAATATGTCAGTTAGATGGGATTTTTAAAGTTTGCAAAAGATAAAAATTATCCTTTAACAATACCAGAAATCCTTACTCGGTCTGCACAGCTTTACCATAGTAGGCCATCTTTAACAGCACGAGATAGGCCCGGAGACAGAACTATTAATTATAAGGGCCTTTACCAAGAGGTATTGGCCCTAGCGTGTGGCCTAAAGACATTAGGCATTAAAAAGGGTGACAGGGTTGCCATACTTGGACCGAATTCACCAGAGTGGGCAAAGGCGTATTTGGCTACCTGTTTTGCAGGGGGAGTTAATGTACCAATTGATTCTCTTTTGAGTGACAATGAAAAGGGGCAGCTTATAGCCAGAGGAAATGTAAAAATTGCTTTTGTTGCCTCTCGTTTTCTTGATGTAGTTTTGGATCTTCCAAAGGGTTTCCCTGCTCCTTCGAAAATTATTTGTTTGGATTATTTTGCTTCCTCTTTACCTGAGGGGGTAATGAGTTTTAGCCAGCTTATTGAGCTTGGCAAAAAAGTTAAAACAAATAAGCTTCCAAAGGTTGAACCCAATGATGTAGCGGCGATAATATTTACTTCTGGTACGACAGGTGTTCCTAAGGGAGTGGTTCTTTCACATTGGAATATTACCTCTGATTGTCTTGCATGCTCGATGGCCGTACCAATGGAAAAGGAGCGTTTTCTTTCTGTGTTGCCCTTGCATCACACATTTGAATGTACTGCTGGATTTTTATTTCCTTTGTTAATGGGCTGCCATATTACTTATGCAAGGAGTTTAAAGTCAAAATATATACTTGAAGATTTAAAATCCTGTAAAGCCACAGTAATGCTTGGAGTTCCTCTTCTTTTTCAAAAAATGATGGAGGGCATTCAAAGGGCTGTAGAAAAGGCTCCAGCTCCCAAAAAGATGTTGTTTAGGGTTATGTGGAGGGCTGTGCTTGCTGGAGAACGGATTGGAAAAAGAGATCTTGGCAAGGCCTTGTTTAAATCAATGAGGCAAAAAGCTGGATTGGATCATATAAAGTATTTTGTTTCAGGGGGCGCTCCTTTACCGTATTATATTCCTGTTTTTTTTAAGCGCCTTGGAGTTGATATGCTTCAAGGATACGGATTAACTGAAACTAGCCCGGTACTGACAATAAATCCACCTCTTGCTCCAAAAAATAAAAGCGTCGGAAAACCTCTCCCAGGTGTGGAAGTGAAAGTTGCACATCCAGATCAAGATGGGGTTGGTGAGTTGGCATTTAGAGGTCCAATGGTTATGAAAGGTTATCTTAATGATAAAAAAGCTACCGAAGAGGTGATAGATAAAGAGGGATGGTTTTATACTGGCGATCTCGGCTTTATTGATAAAGATGGATATGTGTATGTTTGTGGAAGGGCAAAAAATCTAATTGTTACTGCTGCTGGTAAGAATGTCTATCCTGAAGAAATAGAGACCCTTTTAAATAAAAGCCCATACATTTTAGAGTCAATGGTCTATGGCAAGCGAAATGATGCAACAGGAGGAGAAGACGTTTTTGCTATAGTTGTTCCAGATTTTGAGATAATAGCTCAAAAAGACAAAAGGGCAGCTAAGGATGATAATGCCCTTAAAAAGGCGATCAGTATAGAAATAAAAAGGATTAATAAAGAGTTGGCTTCATACAAGCGTATAAAACATTTTGATATAGTAAATGAAGAGCTACCAAAGACTTCTACCAAAAAGATTAAAAGACACCTTTTTAACTTGGAGATTTTAAAAAAGAAAAAGGTTTCTTAATATAAGTTTGCCTTGTTATCTGAAGATATTTTTCACTCATTAAATTCTAAGCAAAAAGA
>CAYMRT010000183.1:0-17721 GCA_964392885.1 uncultured Desulfobacterales bacterium
TCCTTGAAAATATTCTAAATAAGACATTTTTTATAAATTCATAAGCATTTAAGATAGCTGTTGGTTCAGGATTGGTTACGATAATTCCTGATTGAGTAAGAGAAAAGAAATCTATTACATTATAATTTGTGCCAGCTCCTAAATCTAAAATGACATATTCAAAGTCTAATTTCCCTATTGCTCTTAAAATCTTCAACTTTTGAAAATAATAAAGATTTGCAATTCCAGGAATAAAGCCACTTCCTGAAATTAGTTTCAGGTTTTTTACTTCCTTAATATCCGTTGTATAATCAGATAGATGTCTTGAGTGAGGCTTATATAGAAAATCTCCTATGCCAATTGCGGTAGTTCTAAGGCCAAAAAATGTATGGAGATTAGCTCCTCCTAAATCCAAATCAATACATACAGTCGATCTTCCTTTTTGTGCGAGCGCGGTTGATAAGCCAGAAGAGATCAAGCTTTTACCAACTCCTCCTTTTCCTCCGCCAATTGCTATTATTTTGGGTTTCTTTTTATGTTTCATAGTTAAACAATAAGTTTTTTTTATTATTGTTTCTTTTATCGGATAATTATTTGTTTTTTCTCAATGCTTTTGAAAGATACTAAAGATATTGCATTTAAATTAGAAGTTTGCGGCTTAAAGATTGACTGTTTTTTGGAGATGGGGGGATTCGAACCCCCGACTTCCACGTTGCGAACGTGGCGCTCTCCCAACTGAGCTACATCCCCGAAGATTTTTTTATTTTTGAAATAGAGAACGTCTTATGCGAACATTTAAAATTAGTCCTATTCCTAATAATGTGGTTAAAACTGATGAGCCTCCATAACTAATTAATGGAAGAGGAATTCCTACTACAGGTAATAATCCTAATACCATCAAAACATTTATCAACACCTGCCAAAAAATCATAGCAGTGATTCCAAAAATTAAAAAGGCTCCAAACCTGTCTCTAGTATTTTGGGCGATATTTAGGCACCTAACCAAAAAAAAGAAATAGACGCCAATAAGAATGATTGCACCAATAAAACCCCATTCTTCACACCAGATTGAGAATGCAAAGTCTGTATGTACTTCAGGTAAAAAATTTAATTGTGCTTGAGTGCCTTTCATAAAGCCTTTACCATAGAGTCCACCTGAACCTACTGCAATTTTAGACTGGATTACATGCCAGCCTCCTCCAAATGGTTCTAATTCGGGATTTATGAAAATTTTTACCCTTTTTATTTGATAGGGTTTCATTAACTTCCATACAAGGGGCAATAGGCATATTGCAGCAGCAAAGATGCTTAAAAGGGCACTCCATTTAATTCGAGCAAAAAATACTATAGAACCATAAATGATTAATAGCAGCAAGGCAGTGCCTAGATCAGGTTGTTTGAAGATAAGCAAAAATGGAATTAGTATAAGTAATGTTGGTTTTACTAGATCGCTTAGACCATATTGATCTTTTTCATGTTCAGAAAAATAACTGGCTATTACTATTACCATTAAAAGTTTTGCTGGTTCAGATGGTTGTAAATTAAAGAAACCCAGAGAAATCCATCTTTGGGAGCCATATACAGTTTTACCAATAAACATTACCAATACGAGCATGATTATAGTCACAATGTAGATGTATAAAGAAAAATTAGATAATTTTTTATAATCAAATAGCGTAGCTCCAAACATTAAGATTGTACCTATAAAATACCATTGGAGTTGTTTAATATGAAAAGGATAATGTGAAGCAGCACTTGCACTCCAAAGATTGATAAACCCTATGCTTATTATTAGCAATATGCTTAAAAGTACTCCGTAATCTATTTCAGTAAGTATATTTTTTTTATTAACCATTTATTTTACATTGATGATGCTTATATAATTCAGCGCTTCTTTGATGGATTGTTATAGGGTTAGGGAATTGTAATTTATACCATCTTTCTATAATGGCTTTGGCTACAGGAGCTGCTGCAGAACCTCCATGCCCTCCATGTTCTATTACCACTGCAACTGCAATTTGTGGATCTTTTATTGGAGCAAAAGCTACAAAAAGGGCGTGATCCCTAAACCTCCAGGCCATTTTTTCAGACTCGTCTCTCTTTTTTTGTCTGACTACCTGAGCTGTTCCTGTTTTGCCGGCAATCTCTAGGCCTTTTATTCTACATAATTTGGCTGTTCCATGCTTGTCGGATATTACTCCTTTTAAGGCAGGAATTAAGGCTTTCAATACCGATGTCTTTACAGGAAGACGTTTTTGGAGTTCTGGCTCTTCATTTAAAATATATTCTGGTCGATATAGTTTTCCGTTATTTGCCACTGCTGCTATCATCCTAGCAAGTTGGATAGGGGTCACCAAAATAAAGCCCTGTCCAATAGAATAATTAAGCGTTTCTCCTTTTTGCCAAGGTTCTTTAAATCTTCGTAACTTCCATTTTCTCGTTGGCACAAAACCAGATTTTTCACCTTGTAGATTAATATTTGTTTTTTTGCCTAAGCCAAAGCCAAAGGCATATTTAGATATTCGATCAACTCCAAGTTTAAGACCTACATTATAAAAATATACATCACAAGACTGCACCAGTGCTTTATATAAATTTGTTTGCCCATGTCCTCCTCTTTTCCAACAACGAAAACGTCTTCTGCCCAACTTATAAGAACCGTTACAGAAAAATGTATCCATAAGAGAAATTACATGTTCGTTCAAGGCTGCTGCCGCCACGACAATCTTAAAAGTTGAACCAGGAGAATATTGTCCTTGAATAGCCTTGTTAACTAATGGAGTATATAAAGGATCATTCAGCTCTTTCCATTGCTGTTTTGAAAGTCCACTTGCAAAAAGTTTTGGATCAAATTTGGGACTACTAGCCATAGCCAAGATTTTGCCATTTCTTGGATCTAAGGCCACTACTGCACCAACTTTTTCAGAAAGCGCCTCTTCTGCAGCAAGTTGTAAGTCTAGATCCAAAGATAGCTGTATATCATGACCAGGCTCTGGAGATTTTACTTTTAATACTCGAACAAGACTTCCTTTTGCATCTACTTCTATCATCTTATACCCGCTCTTGCCTGCAAGAGTTTGTTCGTATTGGAGTTCAATTCCAGACTTGCCAACTAAATCACCGGCAATAGCATGGGAAAATCTTTTATCTTTTAGTTGTCTAAGGCTAATTTCTCCTAAATATCCTAATAAATGAGGGGCAACAGTCCCATTGGGATATTGTCTAGATGGGGCAACTTCTACCCGTACTCCAGGCAGCTCATATAATCTAGCTTCAACTTTTGCTACTTCTTGCCAGGTTGCATTTCTTTTAACTATTATAGGTAAATAAGATGCCTGTTTTTTATTGGCTATAAGTCTCATTCTAATATTGGTTGGATCCTCATCTAAAAGAGGGGTAAGGTTTGCCAAAAGCTTTTCAACGTTTTTTACATCTTTTAAAACAATACCTATATTAAAGCTTGGCTCAACACCAGCAATTAGTCTTCCTGCTCTATCAAGGATATTGCCTCTATATGGCTGAAGTCGTATATATTTTATACTATTTTTCTCAGAGAGTTTTTTAAACTCTTCTCCTTTTAATATTTGTAGGTACCAGAGCCTTAAGCAGATTAGTAAAAAACATAAAAATAGGAAGATATAGGTAATAACACATAGTTTTTGTCTCTGATCGAGCTCTTCTTGATCAAAGCGTTTTAAAAATATTGTAGTAACAGGTATAACTATTTTGTTGTTTGATTTCTTATCCTGTTTCATCTTTTTGTTTTATTATAATATTCAATAATAAGTTTAACTTATTTAAAATAAGAAAGACCACAGGGCTAAGGGCCATATTAATTAATCCTTGAATCATTCCATTTGGCCAAAGGAGCTCTGGACGACCACTCCATAAAAGTAAAACAACCTGTATCTCAGTACTTATAAAAAAAGTGAAAAAGTGGATTTGTATTTTATTGAGCTCAAGGAGATTTATTTTTATATAGGTTATAATCCAAAAAGCAAGGATGTATGCTAAAAGAAAGGCAGTGAAAGGTAATATTGAAAAAAGTGATGCTAATGTTGCTAAAAAGGCAATAAAAAAAGAACCCTTCCAGTTGTTTTCATTAAGGGCATACCAGTTGATTAAAGCTGGAATTAAATCAATATGTAAAAAATTTGAATAATCAAAAAAATAAAGCGTTGATTCAATTAACAGACTAAAATATCCAAAAATTAGGAATATAAAACTTACCACTAGCCTATCACTTTTTAGAGTTAATTATAAGAACTAATACCTCTTCTATACTGTCTAAATCTACCGAAGGTTCAACCTTAATATGTTGAAAGAGTTCCATGTTATCTTGTGGCTCTATACTTGATACCCTGCCAACTTGTAATCCTTTAGGGAATATCCCATCTATTCCAGATGTAATAATAAGATCTCCAGTTTGGACATCTATGCCTTTTTTTACATAATCAAGTATACACCCTTTTTCTCCAATGCCTTTTAAGATACCTCGTGCTCTATTTCTTTGAACAATTACTGCTACTCTGCTATTATAATCAGTAATTAACATGACTTTGCTATAGTGAAGGCCTACTTCAATTATTCTTCCTACAAGTCCACCTTGGCTTAACACTGGAGCATTTAAGTTTACTCCATCAGTTTTCCCAATATTAATGGTTAAAATACTATGCCAAGTTGCTATATCAATTCCAACTATTCTACCAACAATCGACTTTTTATTTAATTTTCGTTTTATATTTAAGAGTTTTTTAAGTCTCCTATTTTCTATAAGCGCCTCTCTATAAGTAGTTATTTCTTGTTGAAGCTCTGCAAGTTGGAGTTTTAAGATTTGATTTTCTTCCTTAACATTTTTTAGCTCTAGATATGATTTCCATATTAACCGTAACTTAGTAAAAGGTTCTGATAAATAACCTTGCAACTGACTACTTATATCTTTTAATGCGGTTTCTATTGGGGCAGTTATCTTATGCTTAAAGAGATAATTTAAGCTAAAGCCACTTATTGTAAGTGCTAAAATAAATAAGAGTATAAGAGCCTTTTTGATACGTTCTTTGGTTTTATTTTCTTGTTTGCGAGGCAATTGCTATTTTATTAATTAATCATAATTTCTCTTAAGATGTTGATATTATCTAATGCTTGGCCAGAACCTAAAACTACAGATGAGAGAGGATCGTCAGCAATTATAATTGGAAGACCTGTCTTTTCTCTAAGAAGTTTGTCTAAATTTTTTAATAATGCTCCTCCTCCTGTTAGTACAATGCCTTTATCTACAATATCAGCAGCAAGTTCAGGTGGGGTCTGCTCTAAGGCTATTTTTACTGTTTCAACAATTGTCTCGATCTGCTCTGAAATAGCTGCTTGAATCTCTGAAGAGTCTATTTCAATAGTTTTAGGAACTCCAGATACCAGATCTCTTCCTTTGATTTCCATTTTTTTGTATGGAGGCTCTGGCATTACATCTCCTATTTCCATTTTGATTTTTTCTGCTGTATGTTCACCAATCAAAAGACTATATCTGCGCTTTATATGATGTAGGATAGCATCATCCATTCTATCTCCAGCAACTCTAACAGATTTGCAAAATACAATCCCAGCTAATGAAATAACAGCTACTTCTGTGGTACCGCCACCAATATCTACTACCATATTAGCTGTTGGCTCGGTAATGGGGAGACCAACGCCAATAGCTGCTGCCATCGGCTCTTCAATTAAGTAAACTTCTCTAGCTCCTGCAGATTCAGCAGATTCCCTTACTGCTCTTTTTTCAACCTGCGTAATGCCTGATGGAACACTTATTATTATTCTCGGCCTTGCAAGCGTTCTTCTGTTGTGCACTTTTCTTATAAAGTATCTGAGCATTGCCTCAGTAACTTCAAAATCAGCAATAACCCCATCTTTCATTGGGCGAATCGCCACAATATTGCCAGGAGTTTTGCCAAGCATCATTTTAGCTTCTTTTCCAACAGCTAAAACACGTGTGGCGCGGGAGTCTTTTTTTACGGCAACCACAGATGGTTCTCGGAGTACTATTCCTTTCCCTTTAACATATACAAGTGTATTAGCTGTTCCTAAATCTATTGCCAAATCGTTTGAAAGCCACCCCAATAGGGCACTAAATACCATATTGACTACCCACTTTTTTTTAAATTTAAGAATCGCAAAAAAACTAACAAACTGCCCTTGAAAAAGCAAGAAAATATGGTCAATTGTTTAAATTAAATAAATAATGCATAGTAGCCTTGACATAAATGGCTAGCATGAGTAAAAATTCTTAGCCTTAAAATAGAGTTGAATTAATGAAAAATATTAATAATCAAGCCTAGATAAGGAGTTGTGGAAGAATGAAGCGTACTTTTCAACCAAGTAACATCAAGAGAAAGCGCACTCATGGATTTAGAAAGCGCATGAGCACCAAGGCAGGAAGAAAGGTATTATCAAGACGTAGGGCCAAAGGAAGAAAAAGACTATGTGTCTAATATTGTAGGAGAGGGTTGGAAAAGGGAAGGTTTAAACTCACCAGGGCAGAGAGAATTGCAAAGAGTCAGGAATATCAAAGGATTTTTAAGCAAGGAAAAAGATTACGGTTTCCAGAGTTTACGTTGATAGTAGCCCTAAATGATTTAGCAATATCGCGAGTAGGAATAAGTGTTGGGAAAAAGTTTGGTAAAGCAGTTAAAAGGAATAGGGCAAAAAGACTTTGTAGAGAGCTATTTAGACTCAATAAACATAATCTGCCAAAAGGGGTTGACGTAATTTTTTTGCCTAACAAGCTGATTTTGCATAGTAATTGGCAGAAATTACAAAATAGGATGGAAGAAGTAGGTAGATTAATTGAAAAATTTTTTAAATTTAATAAAAAAGCAGCTTGAGATAGCTAAAATATATCTTATTAACTTGCTTATTTTTTTAATCTTGTTTTATAAAAAGGTAATTTCTCCGTTTTTGCCAAAAACTTGTCGCTTCCATCCTACGTGTTCAAGTTATTGTAAAGAGGCCATAGAAAAGTATGGATTCTTTGGCTTTATTTTAGCTATTAAACGACTGTCCCGTTGCCATCCTTGGCACCCAGGTGGGTTTGATCCTGTTCCCTAATTAAGACTATTTAATTATTTAAAAAGTGGTAGGAAAACCATGGAAACAAGAGCGCTAATTGCCATTGTGCTATCTATTGCAGTACTGGCTGTGTTTCAATATTTTTTTGGAAATCAGATGACGCCAGTTGGATTAAATGCTACAAATACGGTAAATGGAAGCAGGACTGTCCAGTTACAAGAAAATAACATTACTCAAAAAGAACAAATAAAAAGTGTTGCTTCGCTATCTGATCTTCACTTGCCTAAAAAAGGTTTAGAAAAGGGTAACGATATAATTGTTGATACCCCTTTGTTTAAGGCAACTCTTACTGAAAATGGAGGTAACTTTAAACATTTTGTTTTAAAGAGATATAAAGAAAGCTTAGATAATGGTGCAGATGGAGTTGATCTTATAAATGTTGCTCCTCCTCTTTTACCATTTGGAATTAAAATATTTGGAGGGAAAGAATTAGATCTAAGAAGTCACTTTTTTAAAGCAAATAAACAGTCTCTTACTCTTGCCAATAAGAGTTCAATTGATGAAATCGTATTCACAGCAGATCTAAGCGAAGGTGTTAAGCTTATAAAAAAATATTCATTTAGAGGCGATGATTATCTTATTGATTTTCAAGTAAAATTAGTTGGGGCTTCAGCTAGCAAATATTCTATATTCCTTTATGACAGGCCATACAAGGCATCTACTACCTATATATTTTCTGGTCCATCTTATTTTAGCCCCAATAAGGGTCTTGAAGAGATAAGTCTTGACAAACCTGGAGAAAGCCACAGCTATTCTGGGCCTCTCGATTGGTTTAGTTATGGTGATAATTACTTTATGATAGCTTTGATTCCTCAAGAGTCAAAGGGGCCTTGGAATCTGGTTATAACAAAGCTTGATGATCTTGGGCTTACAGAGAGTAAATTATCAGGTCTTGCATCAACAAGAAATTTAGACGATAACATCAGGCTCTGTAATATGAAACTTTATTTAGGTCCTAAAGAAATAGATAGGCTTAAATCAATAGGACACAATCTTTCAAAGGCTATCAATTTCGGTTGGTTTGATCCGATTGCCAAACCACTTCTATATGTGCTTAACTTTTTTTACAAATATCTTCATAACTATGGCGTAGCAATTATCATTCTTACTGTCCTTATAAAGCTACTGTTCTGGCCACTTGCACATAAAAGTGCACAATCTATGAAGACTATGCAAAAGCTTCAGCCAAAGCTTCAAAAGCTTAAAGAAAAATATGGAGACGACAAAGAGAGGCTAAATAAGGAGCTTATGCAGCTTTATAGGACATATAAAGTTAATCCTATGAGTGGTTGTTTGCCTATGCTCCTTCAAATTCCTGTATTTTTTGCCCTTTATAAAGTATTACTGCAGGCAATTGAGCTAAGACATGCTCCATTTGCTTTATGGATAAATGATCTTTCTGCTCCAGATAGACTCATGATACCAGGAGTAGAAATACCAATGTTGGGTGGTATTCCTGTGCTGACTATCTTAATGGGTGCATCTATGTACTTTCAGCAAAAGATGAGTCCTTCTTCTCTTGATCCAACGCAGGCTAAAATGATGCAATTTTTGCCAATCATATTTACCTTTATGTTTATAAATTTTCCGTCTGGACTAGTACTTTACTGGTTAGTGAACAATATTTTATCAATAGTTCAACAGTATTATGTAAATAAATTTACAGATTAAAAAATGAGTGAGGCTTTTAGACGTGGCAATGAAGCAAGAAACAAAACAAGCTATGGAATTTGAAGATAAGACTGTAGAAAGGGCCATAAAGGCGGCATGTGAGTATTTTGGATGTTTAGAAGAAGAACTTGATATTGAGATTATTACAAGAGGGTCAACAGGGCTTTTTGGAATTGGAGGAAAAAAGGCCAGGATTAAAGCTACTCCTAAAATAGAGGTTGCTCAAAAAACGCAAGAAGATATTAAAGATAATGTTGAGTCAGCAGAGCCAGAAAAAATGATTCAAGAAAAACAAGAAATAAAGGAGTTGGAACTAGAAAATCAGTCACAAGCCCAGCAAAAAGATAGTGGTTATACAAGGGAAGAGCTTGAAGAATATTTAAAAAAGGCATGTGCTTTTTTAAATGAGCTCCTTGAGAAGTCTGGCCTTTCAGGAAATGCGGAGACTATTGAGCAAACTGCAAGGCCTTTTATTAACATCACAGGCGAAGATCTTTCTCTTATTATTGGTAAAGATGGTCAGACATTAGATGCCCTCGAATATATAGTAAATCTTGCTATGAAACGAATTGGGCCAGAAATAAATTATAGAATAATGCTTGAAGCAACAGGTTATAGGGATAGAAGAAAGAAGAGCTTAATAGCTCTTGCACAAAGACAAGCTATTAAGGCTAAAAGAACAGGAAAAGTCGTAAGCCTCCAGCCAATGCCTGCAAGAGAAAGAAGGATAGTGCACCTTGCATTAAAAGACTTTAGAGGAGTCCGTACCCATAGTGCAGGTGATGGAGTTCAGAGAAAGGTAATTATAACTCCTATTAGAAAAAGAAGAAGTAATCATAGAAGAAGATAATAAAAATAAGAACTTGTTAGAGGATCTCATTATGATTTATGAAATTAGATAGAGAATTTGATACTATCTGTGCCATATCCACTCCCTTAGGCCCAGGGGGAATAGGCATTATAAGGCTCTCTGGGCCCAAAAGTCTAGAAATATTAAAGGCTATCTTTCAACCTGCCAATAAAAACTGTCTTTACCACTCTCATAGGCTTTATTATGGGTTTATAGTAGATAAAAAAGGCAATGAAGTAATAGATGAAGCTCTTTGTGTGTATATGAAGGCTCCAAAGACATATACTAGGGAAGATGTGGTAGAAATACAATGTCACAGTGGGCCTGCTGTATTAAGTCATATTTTGCAAATTTGTTTAGATAAAGGAGCACGGCTTGCAGAACCAGGTGAATTTACTAAACGGGCTTTTTTAAATGGTAGAATCAGTCTTTCGCAGGCTGAAGCAGTTTTAGATATTGTTACTGCTCAAGGTCAAGGGCTTAGCAAGCTTGCTGCTCATGGACTTACAGGGGCACTTAGTAATGAAATTTTAAAAGTTAAAGAGGAACTTTTGTTTTGTATTTCAGCTTTAGAGGTTGCTATTGATTATCCAGAAGATGACGAGGAGATAATTCATAGTGAAAACATAAGGAAAAGGCTCAGTGAAGAAGTAATAGAGAGGCTTAAAAGATTAATAGATGCCTTTGAGAAGAGTAAGATTCAACGATTTGGAGCAAAAGTTCTTCTTGTAGGAAAGCCAAATGCTGGAAAATCAAGCCTTTTAAATGCGCTGTCTTGTGAAGAAAGAGCAATTGTAACTGAAATTCCCGGAACAACAAGGGATGTTTTGGAAAAACAAATAGATATAGAAGGAATTCCTATTATCCTGATTGATACAGCAGGTATAAGAGATGCTCCAAACCTCATTGAGAAAATAGGAATTGAAAAAATTAAGGATTTTGCTAGAGAAGCAACCTTGTTTTTGTGGATAATAGATGTCGAGACAGGATTCGAGACAGAAGATGAGGCTGTATTGCGATTTATTGCTAAACACAAAAATGTAAAAAAGATCATTGTCTTTAATAAGATAGACAAAGTGAATGATTTTAAAGAAAGGGCAACGGCAATCTTTCATAGAATAAAGGAACTTCTTAATGAACAAGAGCTCCCTTTTGTTTTTATTTCTGCCAAAAAACATAAGGGATTAGATAAGCTTTCAAATATAATTTTACAAGTTCTTGTTGGGGAAAGAGCCCCACAGGAAATAAAAGTGGCTCCAAACCTTCGTCAAAAACAAATATTGGAACAAACCCTTTCTTTTGTCAGTGAGGCCTATAATGGATTATTAAACAGTATTTCCCCTGAGCTTATTGCCTTTGATCTCCGTCAAGCTCTTAATTTATTAGGTGAAATTACTGGAGAGACAGCTACAGAAGAAATCCTAGACAAGATATTTTCAAACTTCTGTCTTGGAAAATAAAAAGGGGAGGCTATGACTCCCCCAAATTAACTATTTAGTTTCTTCTGTTGGCCTTCCTGCAATTTGGCTTCTGGCTATACGTATTATAACTTTTGGAGCTACCTCAAGCGAGACGATATTATCAGTAAGTTTTGCAATCCTGCCAATTATTCCTCCAGATGTGATTACCTCGTCTCCAACCTTAAGAGATTTTAAAAATTCTTGGTGTTGTTTCTGTTTTTTTTGTTGAGGTCGAATCAACAAAAAATAAAATATTAAAAAGATAATGATTAGGGGCAAAAAAGCCATTATCGGATTTCCTTGCCCTCCTTGTGCTCCCTGTGGAGGTGGGCCCATGGCATAAACAATTGATGGCAACATAACTTTTCTCCTTTTCTATTTATTTAAACGTTTTCTATAAAAATCCTTTTTAAACGCAATAAACTCGTTATTTTTTATTGCATGGCGTATCTGACCCATTAGGGTTTGGTAAAAATGTAGGTTATGGATAGTATTCAATCTATACGCCAAAAGTTCTTTTGCCATAAAGAGATGCCTCAAATATGCTCTTGAATAATTTCTACAAGTATAACATTCACATTCATCATCTATTGGCCTATTATCTTTTGAATAACGGGAGTTCTTTATAACAATGTGGCCAAAAGAAGTAAAGAGCATACCATTTCTTGCATTTCTTGTTGGCATTACACAATCGAACATATCTATTCCAAGGCTTACACACTCAATGATATCTTCTGGTGTTCCAACACCCATAACATAACATGGAAACTCAGGTGGTATAATAGGCCTAGTATAGTCAACGATTTCGAACAAGAGTTCCTTGGGTTCCCCAACACTTAACCCCCCTAAGGCATATCCATCAAAGTCGAGTGCAAGCAATTCATTAGTGTGTCTGATTCTAAGGCTTTTATACATCCCTCCTTGTATGATTCCAAAAAGAAGAAGTTCTTTTCTCTTTTTAGCATCTAAACATCTTTGGGCCCATCTAGTGGTTAGGCTTGTTGCATTTTCTGCCTCTTTCTCAGAGGCTGGATAAGGGATGCAAGTATCAAGGCTCATCATAATATCTGAACCAAGAGCTTCTTGAATTTCAATTGCAAGCTCAGGGGTTAATTTGTGTAGGGAGCCATCAATATGTGAGCGAAATACAGCTCCTTCTTCTTCAATTTTTCTGAATGAAGCAAGGCTATAGACCTGAAATCCCCCACTATCGGTAAGAATAGGAAGATGCCAGTTCATAAATTGATGGAGTCCACCTTGTTCTTTTATAATTTCATGCCCTGGTCGCAAGTATAGATGATAAGTATTGGATAAAATAATTCTTGAACCAAGTTCATAAAGTTCCTTTGGAGTAATGGACTTTACAGTAGCTTGAGTGCCCACAGGCATGAAAACAGGGGTTTCAACTGGTCCATGAAGTGTTTGAATTGACCCAACTCTTGCTCTGGTTTTATTACATCTGAATTTTTCTTTAAAGATCATCCCTTGCCTTTATTGCTTGAATAAGTTTTTCGTGGATGTTTTCAAAGGGGCCATTTGAGAATATTGCACATACATCTCCTCTTTTTGCCTCTTTTTTTAAAAAATCAACTATTTCTTTAGCATTTAAAAAGTAAAAGGCCTTAATTCCCTTTTTTTTAAGGTCAAGCGTAAGTTTTTTAGACGAAAATCTGTTGTCCTCTGGAAACTTTTCTGCATCTGGCACCTCGCGGATAAGAACAAGATCTGCTGCTCCAAAGACTTTAGAGTAATAGTTTTGAAAAATCGCCCTTCTACTTGTATTTGTCCTAGGTTCAAATATAGCTATTAGCCTTTTTTCAGGATATCTTTCACGCAGTGCTCTAAGAGTTTCCTCAACTGCCTTTGGATGATGGGCAAAATCATCAATAACAGTTACTCCTTTTACTATGCCTCTTACTTCCTGACGTCTTTTTACACCCAGACACCTTTCAAGACCTTTGGCAATTTTTTTCAGATCAAGGCCAAAACCATTTAATAGTGCAATCACAGAGAGTGCATTTAAGACATTGTGCCTTCCTGCAAGTTTGATAAAAATCTCTATTTTCTCTCCACTTTTTTTCTTAGCAATGAATTTAGTGCCACTGCCAGTAATTTTTATATCCTGCGGTTGCCAATCTGCCTCATTATTAAATCCATAAGTAATTACATGGCACTTTGCACTTTTTAACACTTCATTTACGCTGTCCCAGTCACTACAGGCAGAGATAATGCCGTTTTCAGGTAAAAGAGCTACAAATTTTTCAAACGAGCTTTTTATCTCTTCTAAATCTGAAAATATATCTGCGTGATCAAATTCAATACTTGTAATGATGGCTCCATATGGTTTGTAAAATAAAAATTTAGAGACTTTTTGAAAGAAACTCGAATCATATTCATCTCCTTCAACTACAAACCAATCACAACTTCCCAACTTAAAACCTCTTTTTTCATCTAGAGGGATGCCACCAATCATAAAACCAGGTTCCAAACTAAGTCCTCTTAAAGCAGCCACTAACAAAGATGAAGTGGTGGTTTTACCATGGGTGCCTGTTACTACAAGCGGCTTTTTGGTTGAAAGAAAAAATTCTCCAAGTGCTTGAGGAAAAGATATATATGGAATCTTTGAATTAAGTACAAATTGTGCCTCTTGATTATCTTTTCTAATTACATTTCCAATGACAACAAGATCGGGTTTTTCAACTTCTAGATTTTTTGTGTTATATCCAAAATAAACAGGTATTTTCAACTCATTAAGTACCTTATCCATCGGAGGATAGCATCCTGCATCAGAACCAACAACTGTATATCCCTTTTCATGTAAGAGACCGGCAAGGGCAGCCATGCCTGTACCGCAAATACCCATTAAATATATTTTTGCACCTGGTTTTATATTAATCTTTTGTTTTGTCATTGAGGCTTAACCTTGCAAGTAATTCAAGAGCTTTTCATGACTGTCTATTATTTTATCTGCTTCAGACAGTTCCTTCGGTGGAAGTGTTGTGGTAATAGCAATACAATTGAGTCCAGCTCTTTTAGCAGATTTTATGCCTGAAGGTGCATTTTCTACTGCAATAGAACCCTTAGGAGAGGTGATATTTAATCCTTTAAGCCCAGCAATATATGGATCAGGATGAGGCTTTCTCTTTTTTACTTGGTCTCCTGTTACAATATGATCAAAAAGATCATGTAGCTTTGTTGGGAGCACGGCTTCTAAGATTTCTTTATGCGAACTTGTGACCAAGGCCATTTTAAGACCTAGGCTTTTTAGAGTTGCTAATATTTCTGGTATATTATCAAATGGTTTAATTAACGGGGCAAATTCATTTAAAAATATATCTTTTTGCCTTTTTAATATTTGAAAAAAGAGTTTTTCTGTAATGTTGGTACCATTTTTCTTAAATAGCTTACATGCTATACCAGGTTCAATTGCACCTTCATAAAGAAAAAAAAGCCTTTCATTTACATCAAACTCGTGTTCCTTAAAGGCCTTTTTCCATGCCTTTACATGATAAGGCATAGAATTTATTACCACTCCATCCATGTCTAAGAGTATTGCTTTTTTATCCATAGGCTTTTAGCTAAGTCTTCATAAAATTTTTTAGCATTATCTTGACACTCTCACCCCTCGTTCTTAGCTTCCTTAAAGAAATTCAACAAGTTATCAGAAAGCGAAATTTTAAATAAATAAAATAGAAAAGGAAAGGAGAAATCCTATGCAATATGACAAATTTACAATGAAATCACAAGAGGCACTTCAAGAGTCACAGCGTCTTGCTCAGTCAAACAATAATCAGCAAATTGAGCCAGAACATCTCTTGAAGGTGCTTCTTTCAGATGAGACGGGTATAGTTCCATCAGTGCTCAAAAAGATGGGTGTGCCTATAAAGGCAATTGAGGCAGAGCTTGATCAGGCAATTGAAAAACTGCCAAAGGTAACTGGCATAACTCAAATTTATCTTTCTCCAAATTTAAATCAGGTGCTGCAAAAGGCATTTTCTGTAGCATCTGATATGAAAGATGAATATGTAAGCCAAGAACATTTGGCCATAGCAATGCTAGAAACTCCTGGGTCAGCTGCCTATCAGGCCTTGAATGCCCATGGAGTTACAAAAGATGCTTTTTTAAAGGCACTAATGGCAATAAGAGGCTCTCAGCGAATTACTGATCCAAATCCAGAAGAAAAATATCAAGCTCTTGAAAAATATGCGAGAGATCTGACAGATCTTGCAAGAGCTGGAAAACTTGATCCTGTTATTGGAAGAGATGAAGAAATAAGGAGAGTTCTTCAGGTCCTTTCAAGGCGCACCAAAAACAATCCTGTGCTTATCGGTGAGCCTGGTGTTGGTAAGACCGCTATTGTTGAAGGTCTTGCTCAAAGAATTGTAGCAGGGGATGTGCCTGAAACTTTGAAAAATAGAAGAATTGTTGCCTTAGATATGGGAGCTCTTATAGCAGGAGCCAAGTATAGAGGAGAGTTTGAGGAAAGATTAAAGGCTGTATTAAAAGAAGTAGCAGAAAAGCAAGGCGAGATCATTCTTTTTATTGATGAAATTCACACTTTAGTTGGTGCAGGAGCAAGTGAAGGTGCAATGGATGCCTCTAATATGTTGAAGCCTGCACTTGCTAGAGGTGAACTCCATTGCATCGGTGCTACAACCATTGATGAATATAGAAAATACATAGAAAAAGACCCTGCTCTTGAAAGACGCTTTCAGCCGGTTTTAGTAGATGAGCCTTCAGTAGAAGACACTATTGCTATTTTAAGAGGTCTTAAGGAAAAATACGAAGTGCATCATGGAGTGCGTATAAAAGACTCTGCCCTTGTGGCGGCTGCAACTCTTTCTCATCGCTACATTACAGACAGATTTTTGCCAGATAAAGCTATAGATTTAGTTGATGAAGCAGCGGCAAAGCTAAGAATAGAGATAGACAGTCTTCCTACAGAAATTGACGAAATAGAAAGAAAGATTGTCCAGCTTGAGATTGAAAGAGAGGCACTTAAAAAGGAATCAGATCCAGCTTCAAAGGAGAGACTCGATAAGATAGAGCAAGAACTTGCAAATCTAAGAGAGCAGAGTGATGCTTTAAAAGCCCGCTGGAAAGAAGAAAAAAGCATGATCCAGCGGATAAGAGAAATAAAAGAGCAAATAGACAAGTTAAAAATTGAGGCAGAACAAAAACAGCGTTTAGGAGATCTTAATAAGGTAGCTGAAATACTCTATGGAGAGATTCCAAAGCTTCAGAAAGAGCTTGAAGAACAACAAAAGAAACTGGAAGAGTTTCAAAAAGATGGCAAAAGCATGTTAAAAGAAGAGGTGGATGCAGAAGATATTGCGGCAATCATTTCTAAATGGACAGGGATACCTGTAAGTAAGCTTATGCAAGGTGAAAGGGAAAAGCTCATTCACCTTGAAGAAGAGCTTGGAAAACGAGTAATTGGTCAAGAAAAGGCGATTATAGCAGTATCAAATGCTGTGAGAAGGGCTAGAGCAGGGCTACAGGCTCCCAATAGGCCAATTGGATCATTTATATTTTTGGGACCAACAGGTGTAGGAAAAACTGAGCTTGCTAAAGCCTTGGCAGAGTTCTTGTTTGATACCGAACAGGCAATGATCAGAATTGATATGAGTGAATTTATGGAGAAACACTCTGTGGCAAGGCTTATTGGGGCTCCTCCAGGATATGTTGGCTATGAAGAGGGAGGTTATTTGACAGAGGCAGTTAGAAGAAAGCCTTATTCAGTGGTGCTTTTTGATGAAATCGAAAAGGCGCATCCTGATGTATTTAACATACTCCTTCAGATACTTGATGATGGAAGATTAACAGATGGAAAAGGTAGAACTGTTGATTTTAGAAATACTATTATCATTATGACATCTAATGTAGGTAGTCATCTTATAATGGAGTCTTCAAATGTGGCTGAGATGGAAGCTCGAGTAATGGAAGCTCTAAGAGCACAGTTTAGGCCAGAATTCTTAAATAGGATAGATGACATAATAATCTTTCATGCCTTGACAAAAGAGCATTTAACTAAAATTGTTGACATTCAGGTAAGATATCTTGCAGATAGGCTTAGAGAGAATCATTATGAGCTTGAAATTACCGACAAGGCCAAAGAGTGGCTTGCAGAGATCGGATATGATCCAAATTATGGTGCTAGGCCTCTTAAAAGAGCAATACAGCGCTATATTGAAGATCCTCTTGCTCTTGAGATCCTAGAGGGTAACTTTAAGGAAGGCGATAAGATTATAGTTGATCTTGATGAAAATAATCATGTGATCTTTAAAAAAGGGTAAATAAATTAATAACTCAAAAGACATAAACAAAGCCCGGGTTTACCGGGCTTTGTTGTTTATTTATTATGAGTTTTAAGCAACATCCTAAAGTAAAATATGAAGATAATCATCTTTTGTTGCTTTCTAAACCAGCAGGAATGCCAACTGTGCCAGATAGTTCAAGAGATTTTTCTCTTCTTGACTGGGGTAAAGCATATCTTAAAAAGACTAGGAACAAGAAGGGAAATGTCTTTCTAGCCGTTGTTCATAGATTGGATAGACCTGTATCAGGCCTTGTTATTTTTGCTATAACTTCAAAGGCAGCTTCAAGACTTTCTGAACAACTTAGAAAGAAGAGGCTAAAAAA
>CAYMRT010000184.1:0-4295 GCA_964392885.1 uncultured Desulfobacterales bacterium
ACATCATCCATCATTATTGACAAGCCGTTATTAAATATCTCTTCCATTTGTTTTACAGGGAAAGGTTTGAATATGTCAAATAACCTAAAAATAATAAATTGCATTAATATTACGTTTATATACATAGGCAGAAACATGAGTGCTATAGCCATCCCTACAACTTCGTCTATAACCACTTTTTGTGGATCTTCATAACCAAAATATTCCTGTGCTACACTAGATGCATAACAACCAAGAATAAATGCAACAGAGATAAATAAAAGACCCCAAAAAAAGGAAACAGAATTAACTACTAAACCGAGCACAATACCAAGCAATGCCCCTGCTGTCCCAGGAGCCTTTGGAACAAAACCAAGTCCAAAACCAGTAGCGACGGTAATTAAAAAATATCTCTTATATCTATCAGGTTGTTTCACTTATCATCCCTAGCCAAACTAATAGCTTTTATTTCATCATAAATAACTCTAAGAGGCAATTCATATTTTTGGGCTACCTTTCTACATTCTTCAAACTCAGGAACTATTTCATGCTTACCATTTGGCCTTATTATCTCTTTTGCCCGTATTTTCCCCCATCTTGTATCCAAAAAGGCCTCTTTGCGTTTTAAAATATGCCTTTTAGCTCCATAAATCCTAATCCCTATTGTGGTAGTATGTGAAAAAACAAGAGACTCTATAGAGGGCAGCTGATCTTGTGTACAAAGAACGGTAAGTTCAAACCCAGGACGATTTTTTTTCATAACTATTGGGGTTAGCCAAAGATCCAAAGCCCCTTTTTTAACAAACAGTTCAAAGAGATAACCAAGATGCTCTGAAGGCATATCATCTATTACAGTTTTAACCTCTACAACATCTTGTTTCTGATGGTCTTTTTCTGAAAAAAGGAATATTCTAAGAATATTGGGTATCCTTCCGTCCTCTCTTTTTCCAGCACCATAGCCTATCTTTGATACCAAAAGTTCATTTGGCAAAGTCCAATGCTTAACAATATTTTTTAAAATCGCCGCACCTGTTGGAGTAACAAGCTCATGCTCTCCATGTATAAATTTTAATGGCACCTCCTTTAAAATTTCAATTGCAGCAGGGGCGGGAAGTGGCAAAATGCCATGACTACAATCTACAAATCCTCGACAAACACTAACTGGTGAAGAATACACTTCATCAATACCTAAATCTTTTAAGGCAACAACAGATCCAACTATGTCTATTATTGTATCAACTGCTCCAACTTCGTGGAAATGCACATCGTCTAAAGAAATACCGTGTATTTTTGCCTCGGCTTCAGCTAAAGTAAAAAATATCTTTTTTGCCTTTTCTTTTATATCTGCAGATAGTTGAGACTTATCTATTATAGTTAAGATATCTTTAATATTTCTTAAAGGTTCGTTGGAATAACTTGATATCTGTACTAAATTGGCACTTATGCTACACCTTTTTACCCTTGTGACTTCTATTTTTACTTGCTTGATAGGAAGCATTTTAGAAAGGGCATAAAGCCTTTTTAAAGGCCATCCCAAATCCAAAAAGGCCCCCAAAAGCATGTCGCCACTTATGCCAGAAAAACAATCAACAAATAACTTGTTCATCTAAAAATCTTTAGTCTTTTCCTCAACCCAAGAATAAATCCTTTCTCTATAAAGCCATGCCGGACCTGCAACAATTACTGTGAGTGCTATTATAGAAAAAACTCCCACCCAATTGCCATTATATATATCTGCACCTTGCCAACTAAGCATCAAGGTGCCTGGAATGCGTCCTATAGAAGATATAAACACAAATATTTGCCAAGGCATTCTTGTTAAGCCTAAAAGATAACACAAAAAATCTTTTGGAAATCCAGGAAATACATATAGAAAAAAACATATAAATATACCTTGATGCCTTAAGAGGCCTTCAAAACGAAAATATAGCTCCGATTTTTTAAGCCAAGGTTCTACAATATGACGAAAGTATCTCGAAATAAAAAATGCCATAGCTGAGCCTAAGCTTAAGCCTATTGTAGAATAAATAAGGCCTAACCACTTTCCAAAAATAAAACCACCAACAATACCTGTCGCTTCTCCAGGAATCGGAGATAATACTACTTGAAGGGCTTGAAGTAATATGAAACCTAAAGGCCCAAAAGGACCAAGAGAAAGAACAAAATCTCTTATTGCCTCTTTCTTTTCAAGAACCGTAATTATGAAGCTACCGAGCCGTATTATTTCATCCTTTAAAGATATAGAAATTACAGCAAGAATTAAGAGTAATAGAATGATCAAATAAACAATGCCTTTTTTTGACATGAGAAATTAAGATTCATCCTTTTGATCTACACGAGAAAGAAGAGTATCCCGACGCCAATTCCAATCATCCTTATATGGATAATCACGATTAAAATGACCTCCTCTACTTTCTTTTCTCATAGATGCTGCCTTTATTATCAATTGTGCTGTAAGAGCTATATTTCTAAGTTCAATAAAATCTCTTGTTAAAATATAATCCCAATAATGCTGATTAATTTCTTCAAGAATTGGTTCAAGCCTTTGGGCAGCAAGTTTCAATCTCTTTGAACTGCGTACTATGCCAACATAATTCCACATAAGACGCCTAATAACATCCCAATTATGAGAGATCAAAACAGCCTCATCCATATCCATTGCACCACTTGAGTCCCATGGCGGAATTGGAACTGTTTTAAGAGCTTTAAAATCTTCATATACTTTTTTTACTCTAATGTAAGCCTGCTGTGCCATTACAAGGCCTTCAAGAAGAGAATTGGATGCCAGTCTATTTGCTCCATGAAAACCTGTGCAGGCTGTCTCACCAATAGCAAAAAGGCCTGGAATATCTGTCTCACCATAAATATTAGTTACAACTCCACCACACATATAATGAGCAGCAGGCACTACCGGAATTGGCTCCTTTGTAATATCAAGGCCAAAATTTAAACAAGTCTTATATATATTGGGAAAGCGCTTTATAATAAAATCCTTTGATTTGTGTGTAATATCAAGATACACGCAATCCCTACCAGAACGTTTTAGCTCCCGGTCGATGGCCCTAGCAACCACATCTCTATTGGCAAGCTCTTTATTAACAGGGTCATATTCTTCCATAAAAGCTCTACCCTGCCAATCTATAAGCCTTGCACCTTCACCTCTTAATGCCTCAGAAATAAGAAAATTTTTTGCTTTACTATGATAAAGACAAGTAGGATGAAACTGAACAAATTCTAAATTTGCAACCCTTGCACCTGCCCTATATGCTATAGCAATGCCATCGCCTGTTGCAACATCGGGATTGCTTGTATAAAGGTAAACCTTTCCAGCTCCACCAGTGGCTAAAAAAGTCATGGTGGCAAGAACAGCGTGAATCTTACCAGTATTTGCATCAAGAATATATGCTCCTAAACATCTTTCATCTGGACAGCCCAAATGATGTTTTTTAGCTGTTATGTATTGAATTTTGCATAGAGTTAAGACATCTACAACTATGAAATCTTCAAGGAGCTCAATATTAGGATGATCTTGTACACGCTCAATTAAAACTCTTTGTATCTCACTTCCTGTAAAGTCTTCACAGTGAACTATTCTCCTTTTACTGTGCCCTCCTTCTCTTCCAAGATCAAAATTTATGCCTTTGGAATCTTTGGCAAATCTTACACCTAACGCCTCTAACTCTTTAATTCGTTCAGGTCCTTGTCTTACGATTGTCCTTACTACATCTTCATGACACAAACCCTCTCCTGCCCGAATTGTATCAAATTCATGAAAGACAAAATCATCATCTTGTCCAAAAACGCTTGCTATTCCACCTTGAGCAAGCCTTGTTGCAGTATCATCCTTGGATTTTTTTGTAACAACAATTACATTTCCAAGACTTGCTAATTTAAGGGCTAAACTTAAACCCGCAATGCCACTCCCAACAATCAAAAAATCCGTTTCCATGTCTTATGTAGAAACTTGCTCTCTTATAGTTGAAAAAACCTTAGGAAAACGCTTTTCAAATTCAGGAAGCATCATTAGCATTATTTCTCTCATGGAAGGATCTGCTGCTTTTGAAGCCCGCAATCTGAATATATGTTGCCATTCTTCCAAAGTGGCATGAACCATTATCTCGGTCTTGCATGAATTTGGTAAAACTGTACGAGCAGCCTGAGGTGAAGAACTCTTTAAAAGCTCAAGATAAATCCTTTCCGCTTCTTCCATAGCCTGCACCCAAAGTTCATACTCTTTTGTATTTTCAGCAAAAAAGCACGGCTTTATAAAGGTTACTTCTCCACCAAATTTATCTTCTCCATATCTGCAATATCGT
>CAYMRT010000185.1:0-8738 GCA_964392885.1 uncultured Desulfobacterales bacterium
TAAAAAAGTAAAAGGGTCATATAGGTAACTTGCTAAAAATGGCAGATTAGAGAGTTTTTTGGTTGCTTTTGATGAAATACTGCCATTTACAAGTATTATTTTTGTCCCTTTCTTTTTTAAGCCCCATAGGAGGTTTGGCCAAATATCTGTTTCAACTAATATGAAAAGATCAGGCTTAATATAGTTTATGAATTTTTTAGTCACGAAATTTATATCATAAGGGGCAGAAATAACTTTCGAATCTTTTGAAAAATTTGATTTTTTTATTGCCATTAGACCTGTTTTAGTACTTGCTGAAAGAACAATATCAAGGTCTTTAAATTCTCTTTTTATCCCTTTTATCAGGCTTGTTGCACCGTGAAATTCACCAAGAGAGAGCGTATGTATCCAGATCCTTTTTGTGCCTTTTGATTTATATTTTTTAAGTCCAAACCCAAGACGTGCTAAAAAAGAGTCCTTGTATTTATCATTGGAGAGGGCAAAAATAGTAAGAAGAGGAAAGAGTGGCGGAAGTATCACAAGTTGGCTTAAGTTATATAAAACGTGTATAGATTTATTTAATCCTTCCATAGGGTAAAAATTGTAATTGGAGGGTTAGGAGACACGATAAAGCTTTTCCCAAGCTCCTTTAAGTTAGAAATACTTATTTGAACTGCCTTAAATCGTATTTTATATTTTTGGGAGAAGGCCAAGACTCTGTTTAAGCTCTCTATCAAAATTGTGGAGATCACAAGAATTCCATCTTTTTTTAATAAATTAAAGGCTACGTCAAGCAAATTAGGAGTGCCAATTCCGCCGCCGATAAATATCCTATTTGGTCTTGGAAGTTCAGAAAGTGCTTGAGGTGCCTCTTTATTTATTACGGTAATATTGGGAGTAAGAAATTTATTGATATTTTTTTTGATATCAAGGCATCTATTTTGATCTTTTTCAACTGCAAAAATATTTAGATGTGGATTTAATAAAGCAGCCTCAATGGAAATGGAGCCACTTCCTGCCCCTATGTCCCAAAAAACCCCTCTTTCTCCTAAAAGTCTAAGTTCAGACAAGATATTAATCCTAATTTCCTTTTTAGTAATGAGTCCTTTCTGATGTGAAAAAGACTCATCTTTGATTCCTAAAAGAGAGATTCTATTGTTATTTGAGCCTAAAAGAATCATAAAGTTTAGTGGATGAAATGTCTTTTGAGCAGCTTCATGAATGTCTAACTCAAAAAAGTTTTCATCACTGCCGTCAACATCTTGAGCTACTAATACTTTTAAGTCATCAACTAGATTGTCAATGCCAGCATTTATTAAGACATTACATATGGTTGTAGGTGTATTTTTGTTGTCTGTATAAATCCCAATTTTAAAATTTCCTATTTTTGAAAGAATCTTTCCAATAATTTCTTTTTTAATATCTTTTGTACGCCCATGCAGACTAATTATGTCCATATCATCCCAAGGAAGCTTAAATTGTGCACATACCTTTTGAACTGTAGTTAGTCCTGGATAAAAAATCAAATTGCTTTTGGGTATCTCTTTTAAAAGGTTCCTGCCGATTCCCCAAAAAAGAGGATCTCCAGATGTAATAATTATGATTTCTTCATTTAGATTTTTTTTTAGATAATTTATGGACTTATCAATTGGTATAAGCATTTTTACCTTAGATTTATACTCATCAGGCAAAAATTTTAAAAATCTTTTGGAACAAAAAATAGACTTTGCCTTTTTTAAAAGCTCTTTTTGTTTATTTAACTTATCTATGCTCATTACATGGATCATTGTTTTACTTCCATGATCTATTGGGCTAAAATAGCTATCATAGAATTTTATTAAGGTCCTTTTATGATATTCCAAATTAGAAAAAACGTCATAAAAAATATACGTAAATGGCTTCAACTGCGCCGTCTTCTTATCCTTGCAATTCCAACAGGAATAATTGCTGGCCTTGGCTCTGTGGTATTTTATGTGGCTTTGGATTTAGCACAACATATTTTTCTAGATTCAATGGCAGGATATCGCCCTGAGGGTCCTGCTGGCGAGCATTCACTTTTTCATCCCTCAAACCAGCATTTCATAAGATGGATGCTTCTTGTTGTACCAACGCTTGGAGGCTTACTATCTGGTTGGCTTATTTATACCTTTGCTCCAGAAGCGGAAGGACATGGAACAGATGCAGCTCTTGAAAGTTACCATTTTAAAGATGCAAAGATAAGGGCAAGGGTACCAGTTATTAAAACTATAGCATCTGCTATTACTATTGGGTCAGGAGGTTCAGGAGGTAGAGAAGGTCCTATTGCCCAAATTGGAGCAGGATTTGGGTCAATAATTGCTCAAAAGCTACATTTAAGGACGCAAGAAAGAAGGATTCTTATGATGGCAGGTATGAGTGCTGGTATCGGCTCCATATTTCATGCCCCTCTTGCAGGTGCTATTTTTGCTGCAGAGATATTATATAGAGATATTGATATGGAATATGAACTTCTTGTCCCTTCAGCCATTACATCTGTTGTGGCTTATTGCGTATTTTCTCTTTTTTTTGGATTTGGAACGCTTTTTCATACTCCCAATTATGTTTTTGAGCATTCTGCAGAAATACTTCCATATACAATATTAGCAATAGTTGTTGCTTATGCCTCAAGATTTTATGCGCATGTTTTTTATTTTGTGAGAGATTTGTTTATAAAACTGCCCATTACAAATCATCTTAAACCTGCAATTGGAGGATTTTTAACAGGGGTTATAGGTTTTTTTCTGCCAGAGGCTATTTATACAGGGTATGGAGCTCTTCAAGAGGCCTTTGTTGGACATCTTGCTATTTCTACTTTACTTTTTATTGGTGTTGGTAAGATACTGGCTACTGCTTTTAGCATAGGTTCTGGAGGAAGTGGAGGTGTTTTTGGCCCATCTGTTGTTATTGGAGGAGCTTTAGGGGGAGCTGTCGGACTTTTTCTTCATAAGATCTGGCCTGGTTTTGTCCCTCATCCAGAGGCATATGTAATGGTTGGAATGGCAGGATTTTTTGCCTCTGCAGCAAGCACACCATTTTCTACAGTAATAATGGTTAGTGAAATGACGGGAAATTATGAACTTCTTCTTCCTTCTGTTTGGGTTTCCACCCTTGCATTTCTTTTAAAAGGCAAGAAAGGAATATATGAAAAACAGCTCACTACTCGTTTTGATACTCCTATTCATCATGGAGAATTTTTGTTAGGAATCTTAGCGAGGCTTACTGTTCACGAGGTATTGGAATTAATACAAGATATTCAGCCAGAGCCAGTTTCTGCAAACTGGACTTTAAGGGAGCTTGTGGCATATATGTCAAGATATTCAGCCTCTACATTTGTTGTAGTTGATGAGAATGGGTCGTATATAGGAGTCGTCCATGTACAAGCCATTAGACATGCTGTTACTTTTCAAGGGCTTGATGCTGATATTAGAGTCAAAGATTTGGTAGAGCCAAGGCCAACCATTTATCCATGGAGTTCCTTGGCTACTGCCTTAAAGATAATGGCAGAAGAAAAAGTGGACGAGTTGGTAGTTCTTACAGATAGAACTGACAAAAAGATTCCTAGAGGCGTAATAAGTAGAGCTGATATATTAAGAGCTTATGATAAAGCCATTTATAGTGAAATATAATGTTTTTTAAACTAATGTTTCTTCGACCTTTCTTTTGCAATCAAAAAAGACTTTATAATTGTTATTTTTTTGTTCAATTAAAAGTGGAATGAGTTTATCAAACTCGCCTATGTCAAGGGGATTGATGCACATATCTACTCCTCGTGAGAATGCATCAAATAGGTCATATTTGTTGCCGCTCATATACACATATGTCACAAGGCAATTTCGTCTAATATCTGGTGGCATCTGATGTATATATTTTAGGATATCAATAAGATTTTCGTCAGGGTCAGGGCCATGTTGATATAAAATAACAAGATCAAATATATTGAATCTGAAGAAGTGTCTTGCGTCATCTTGGTTTTTGATAATTCGTACTTGATACGCCAAGTCATTTAGTCTTTTTTCGATCTCTTTTAGAGCTTGGATCTCCTGACAATAAATTAAGGCAGTTTTTGAACCAGGTTCAAAATATTCTATTGAACGGCTATAATTCGTTTGCTGTGGTTCTAAGGTGTTAGATGGTATTTTTCTTTGAATTTCGACTTTTTCACCACAGTTTTTACATTTTAAAAATACCTTTCCTGTTTTTGGAATCTTGTTAGCGTCAACAAAGTATATTTTTTGACAGTTCTTGCATCTTATTTCCATTTTAAATGTAACTCCTAGCAACAAGGTCTTCTTCTATTTCAAGTGATCCGATATCAGAGGTTTCTTCACCCCTTGCAGCTTTGATCTTGTCAATACCTTGACGTACTTTGGATCGATTGCTTGCATAGGCAAGGGCAGTTTCTTCATCAATTATTCCTTCAGAAAATATCTCTACAATATGTTGATCAAATGTCTTCATATCAAATGCCGCTCCAGATTCGATAATTTCGTAAAAAGTTTTGCCTTCTCTTTCTCCATTTATGATACTGTCTTTTACTCGGATATTATTTTGTAATATTTCAAAGATTGCTATTCTTCCTCCTTCCTTCTTGGGCAAAAGCCTTTGTCCTACGATCCATCTTAGAGAATCTGCAAGGCGAAAACGTATTTGTCTTTCTTCTTCCGTAGTAAACATGCCAAGAATTCTATTTATTGTATGGCCTGCACTTACTGTATGGAGTGTGCTAAATACCAAATGGCCTGTCTCTGATGCATTTAGTGCAATTTCCATTGTTTCTCTATCTCTAATTTCGCCAACAAGTATGACATTTGGTGCCTGTCTAAGTGCTGCCCTTAGTCCATGCGCAAAGGTGTCAAAGTCTTGGCCAAGCTCTCTTTGGTTAAAAGTAGCCTTTATGGATTCATGGACATATTCAACAGGGTCTTCTAAGGTAATAATGTGTAAAGGTTCAAGTCTATTAATTTCATTTAAAATTGCAGCCAACGAGGTGGTCTTACCTGTGCCAGTTGCACCGGTAAAAAGGATTATGCCATTTCTCTCTCTGGCCATTTTTTTAAAACATTCAGGAAGAGCAAGTTCATCAATAGATGGGACTTTATTTTCAAGTTTTCTCATGACAATGCTATAGGTGCCTTTTTGAGAAAAGACATTTACACGAAATCTAGGGCCCCCATCTAAATGATATGAAAAGTCGCAAGAGCCATGTTTAAATAATTGTGAAAGCAACCTTCTATCGTTATCTATAAGAGTAAGAGCAAGTTGCTCTGTTTGATAAGGTACTAAATTTTTAGTAAAAAGATTAGGTGGTGCTTCATGTAACTTACCATCTGCTGCCACTTGACATGGCCTTCCAACTGTAAAGTTTAAGTCTGATATTCGTGGATGTGCTGATAGCATATCGTGGATTATCTGGTTTAACTCTGCCCTTCTCATCTTAGCCTACCTCTGTAAAATCTGCAGGTGCACTCTTAGCAAAAGGTTTAAACTTTGCCTTTTCAACACATTTGGCATAGGCTTCGTCTGGATCAATCCATCCCTTTTGCAAAAGATCCATTATTGCATCATCGAGGGTCTGCATCCCATATTTTTTACCTGTTTGCATTATCGATGGGATTTGATAGGTTTTCCCTTCTCTGATAAGATTTCGAACAGCAGGTGTTGCAATTAGAATTTCAAAAGCCACACATCTTCCAGGGATGTCTATTCGTTTAAACATGGTTTGAGAAATAACGGCTCTAATGGCGTCGGCTAAAGTTGCCCTTACCTGTGGTTGTTGATGTGTTGGAAAGATTTCTATTATTCTATCGACAGTCTTATGAGCACTTATTGTATGAAGCGTGCCCATTACAAGGTGTCCTGTCATGGCTGCTTCAATGGCCAAAGAGATGGTTTCAAGATCTCTCATTTCACCCACAAGTATGATATCTGGATCTTCACGAAGGGCCCCTCTTAAAGCAGTGCTAAAAGATTTCGTGTGGGTACCCACTTCTCTGTGATTTACAAGACATCCTTTATGCTCATGTACAAATTCTATTGGGTCTTCAATGGTTATAATGTGATCTTTTCTGTAACGATTTGCATGGTCAAGTATTGCAGCAAGAGTAGTGGACTTACCACTGCCAGTAGGGCCAGTTACTAATACAAGGCCACGGGGTAGCATTGCTAACTTTGTCATTACCTCTGGTAAACCAAGTTGCTCTGCTGTTAAAATTTTACTTGGAATCTCTCTAAATACAGCTCCTATACCGTTTTTTTGCATAAAATAGTTTGCACGATATCTAGCAAGACCAGGGACTTCATAACCAAAATCTATATCACCAGTCTCTTCAAACTGTTTTATTTTATCCTCTGGGGCAATTTCATATAACATTGCCTTCAGTTCATCATTATCTAATACTTTATATTTTACTCTTTGCATATCACCCCTTATCCTAATCACAGGAGGTGATCCTGCTACCATATGAAGATCCGATCCCCCTTTTTCATGGAGCAATTTGAAAAAGGCATCTATCTTTGCCATAAAATTATATTGCCTCCTAAAATGGTTTTATTTTTGCATAATAAAAAAATTTGAATAGTATAGTTAAAGCTTATGTCATTCTTATCTATCGGCAAAAGTGATTTGTAAAATGAGGGTAATTTAAAATATGGCTTACGACGATAGAGTTATTATTGAATTAAAACAGGTGGTTAAAAAATATGCGCCAGATATTTTAGCACTTAACAGAGTTGATCTTAAGATATCAAAAGGAGAGTTTGTTTTTTTGACAGGGCCAAGTGGGGCTGGGAAAAGCACATTGCTAAAATTACTCTATATGTCACAAAAACCTACATCTGGTTCAATCATGGTTGATGGCATAGAACTTTCATCTCTAAGTAGGTCGCAACTTCCTGCAATAAGAAGAAAAATTGGAATTGTTTTTCAGGAGTTTAAACTTTTGCCTCACAAAACAGTTTTTGACAATGTTGCTTTGTCTTTAGAGGTTTTAGGATATAGAAGAAGTCAATTAGAAAAAAGAGTCAAAGAAGTAATAGAAGGGGTTGGTTTGGGAGACAAGCTTTATAGAAAAGTTGTGCAACTTTCAGGTGGAGAACAACAGCGTGTAGCAATTGCACGGGCAGTAGTAAATAGACCACCGATAATTTTAGCTGATGAGCCAACAGGAAATCTTGATAGAAAACGCACTTTAGAGGTCTTAACTTTAATGAAAGAATTGAATGCTAGAGGTGCAACAGTAATATTTGCCACTCACGATGAAACACTTTTTAAAAATACTCATAAAAGAGTACTATTTTTAGAAAAGGGTAAGCTAAGGGAAGCCTAATTATGGCATATGAAATAATAATAAAGAGAGCTTTTAGAGATATTTCCCAGAATGCGATAACTCATTTAATGACTACTCTAGTTGTAGCTTTGACTTGTTTAATCTTTGTTTGTTTTTGTATTTTTTCATTTAATCTGCAAAGGGTTGCTGAGCATTTTGGGAAAGAGCTTGCTATTGTTGTTTTTTTGAAAAAGGAAGTTTCTCAGGAAAAGGTGCCAATTATTTATCAGCGTATTATGGGGTTAAATGGTGTAGAAAGTGTCAGATTTATTTCTTCTGAAGAGGCTTTTAAAAAGCTTGAAAATTATTTTAAAGATGAAAGGGAGATATTAGAGGGTGTTGACCCTCTTTTTTTGCCACCTTCGTTTGAGATTCAGATCAATAAGGCCTTTTACAATCCAATAATGATAAAAGAAATTGCACAAAAAATTGCCAAATGGGATGAAGTTAATAAGGTCCAATATGGGAAAAAATGGGTAGAGAAGCTAGAGAGTTTTTCAAAAGGGATGAAGATTGCAGTAATAGCGAGTGCTATTCTTCTTTTGATTACAGCAGCTTTTGTTGTAACAAATACAATAAAGCTTACTGTTTATTCAAGGCAAGATGAAATAGAAATAATGAGACTTGTAGGTGCCACAGATGGTTTCATTTTAGGCCCTTTTTTGTTGGCAGCTTTTATACAAGGGATAACAGGAGCTGGTATTGCAGTTATTATTTCTTATCTTGGCTATAATTATGTATTAAACTTATTTGGTAATAAAGGTTTTTTACTAAGCTTAGATATTAGATACTTACCAATAGAATATATTGGATTAATTATATTGATTAGTGGCATTTTTTGTATGCTTGGAACGGCTCTTTCATTAAGGAGATTTTTAAGATTTTAAATGAAGTTTTATTTTGTATCAATATATCTATTAATTAGTTTTATTCTACTTCTTGTTATTAATACATTTGCTCAGGTACCTGGGATTATACAACAAGAGTATTCCTCCCAAAAACAAAAACTAGAATCTTTAGAGCGGTCTTTAAAACAAAAAAGATATAAAAAGAAGCGGATAGAAAAGAAGCAACGAGATATATTAAAAGAAATTGAAGAATTGGATAGAAAGATAGCTCTCCAATGGCAAAGTTTACAGCAAGCTAAGAAAGATTGGACAGAAGCCGAGCTAGCCTTAGAAAAGGTTGAAAAAGAATGTCAAGAGGCTCAAGAGAAGGTGACTTTTTTAAAGGATCATATTGAAAAGAGGCTTAATGCGTTTAGGCAAATGGGAGCGATTGGAGTGCTAAATATCCTTTTTGCGTCAGAATCCTTGCCAGATCTTCTTTCTAGGCAACAATATCTTAAAATGATATTGGATGAAGATCAAAGGCAAAGAAGGGAATATGCTGATTCTTTAAAATATCTTTCAACAA
>CAYMRT010000186.1:0-8296 GCA_964392885.1 uncultured Desulfobacterales bacterium
TGGAGGCTAAGGCAACAGCCAAATTCAGGCGCATTTCTCCTCAAAAGGCGAGACTAGTAGCAGATTTAATCCGCAACAAGCCTGTGGATGAGGCAATGCAAATTGTAAGCTTGTCTCCTAAAAAAGCAGCTAGAATTATAAAAAAGGTGCTTGAGTCTGCCTTGGCTAATGCTACTGAAAATATGAATCTTGACGCAGATAGTCTTTATGTAAAGAGGATTTTTGTGGATCAAGGGCCTCAACTTAAACGTTGGAGGCCTAGGGCAATGGGGCGTGCCTATAGCATTAAGCATAGGTTGTCTCATATAACAATAATTTTAGATGAATTTTAAGTAGTTCTGGGAGGCGATTTTGGGTCAGAAAGTTAATCCAATAGGACTAAGGTTAAAGATTACTAGAAGCTGGGATTCTAAGTGGTTTGCAACCAAAGATTATCCTAAATGGGTCTTGGAAGATCATAAGATTCGTAAAACGGTAAAAGAGCGCATGGCCCATGCAGGAATATCAAAGGTTGAAATAGAGAGAGCCGCTAAGAGGGTTAGGGTTAAGATTCATACTGCAAGGCCTGGAATCGTTATTGGAAAAAAAGGAGTGGAGATAGAGGGCCTAAAAAAATCCCTTGAGAAGATTGCCAGTGGTCCTGTGTTAATCGACATTACTGAAGTTAGGCGTCCTGAGCTGGATGCACAGCTTGTTGCTGAAAACGTTGCTGCACAGCTTGAAAGAAGGGTCTCTTTTAGAAGAGCAATGAAAAGGGCAGTAGGGTTAGCCTTAAAATTTGGCGCACAAGGTATAAGGATTTCTTGTGCTGGCCGTCTTGGTGGTGCAGAGATGGCTCGTAGAGAGTGGTATCTTGAAGGCAGAGTTCCATTGCATACTCTTAGGGCTGACATTGATTACGGTTTTGCAGAAGCACTAACCACTTATGGTGTTATCGGGATAAAGGTTTGGATATTTAAAGGTGAAGTGCTTCCTGATAAAGAAGCAGAATACGTCTCTGTAGATATTTAGAGATAAGGTGAGACAAAATGTTAGCACCCAAAAAGATAAAATTTAGAAAGCATCAAAAAGGCAGAATAAAGGGTGTTGCCCAAAGGGGCAATACATTAAATTTTGGTGACTTCGGCCTTAAGGCCTTAGGCAGAGGTAGGATTACTGCTCAACAGATTGAAGCTGCTCGTATTGCTATAACAAGGCATGTAAAAAGAAAGGGGAAAATTTGGATTAGGATTTTCCCTGATAAGCCAGTTACAAAAAAACCTGCTGAGACCAGAATGGGTAAGGGAAAAGGTGGAGTTGAGTACTGGGTAGCTCCTGTTAAGCCAGGTCGAATTCTTTATGAAATGGAAGGCGTAGATGAAAAGACTGCAAGGGAGGCTCTTAGACTTGCTTCACATAAATTGCCGATTCCTACAAAAATTGTAAGTAGGAGCGAAATGCTATGAAGCCGTCTGAATTGAGAGAAATGACTATAGATGAACTTAGAAAGAAAGATCAAGAGCTCAGAAAAGAGCTCTTTAATTTGAGATTTCAACATGCTACACATCAGCTTGAAAATACAGCTAGGCTCAAGCTGGTTAGACGTGAAATAGCTCGCGTAAATACAATTATAAAAGAAAAACAGTTGCAGGGTGCTGAGGTCTAAGATGGAAAAGTTAAAAGGGCTTCGAAGGACACTTACCGGAACAGTTATTAGTGATAAGAACGACAAGACCGTCACAGTAGTTGTAGTTAGGCGGTTTAGGCACCCAATTTATGGTAAGTTCGTCCAGAAAAGAAAAAAGTATATGGCTCATGATCCTAAAAATGAGTGTAAGGTTGGCGATGTTATTACTATTGAAGAACATCGCCCTATCAGCAGACGTAAGCGCTGGATTGTAAAAGAGATTGTGGAAAGAGCCGTTTAAAAAGCAAGTGAGGTGCTAAGCGATGATCCAGCAGGAGACTAAATTAAACGTAGCAGACAACTCTGGTGCTAAAAAAGTGCTTTGTATCAAAGTGCTTGGTGGTACCAGAAGGAGATATGCAAGAGTAGGCGACACAATAGTTGTTTCTGTAAAAGAGGCCATACCTAACTCTAAAGTAAAAAAGGGAGATGTGGCCAGGGCTGTTGTGGTGAGGACAAAAAAAGAGATTCCAAGGCCAGATGGTTCTTACATACGCTTTGATGAGAATGCCGCAGTGCTTATTAACCAATATGGAGAGCCTGTTGGTACTCGTATTTTTGGCCCTGTAGCAAGGGAACTTAGGGCAAAAAGATTTATGAAGATCATATCCCTTGCACCTGAGGTTATCTAGTTTGTGAGGCAGATATTATGAAGGGTCTTAAGAAGAAAAAGACTTATCTTAGAAAAAATGACCGCGTAATGGTCATGGCAGGAAAAGATCGTGGTAAAGTTGGAAAGATTTTGAGTATAGATCTTAGAAAGTATAGAGCTACAGTTGAGGGTGCTCAGATTGTAAAAAGACATATGAAGCCAGGGCCAAGAACTTCCGGTGGTATTATTGAAAAAGAGGCCCCTATTCATATTTCAAATTTAATGCTTATATGTCCAAAATGCACAGATCCTGTGAGAGTTGGGAAAAAGATTCTTGAAGATGGTACAAAGGTAAGGGTCTGTAAAAAGTGTGGAGAAGCAATTCCTACCGAAAGGAAGTAGCCTTTGGGAGGCAGTGATATAATGTTGAACGTTGAGCAAAGATATAAAGAAGAGGCAATACCTAAGCTCATAGAGAAATTCGGGTATAAAAATAAGATGCAAGTACCCAAGATAGAAAAGGTTGTTTTAAATATGGGCTTGGGTGAGGCTATTCAGAATCCAAAAATATTAGATTCAGCAATAGAAGAGTTAAGTCAGATTGCAGGCCAACGGCCTGTTGTGACTCGTGCGAGGAAGTCTATAGCTGCATTTAAGTTAAGGGCCGGTATGCCCATTGGTTGTATGGTTACTCTTCGTGGCAGAAGGATGTATGATTTTTTGACTAAGCTTATTGCCATAGCCATTCCAAGAATTAGAGATTTTAGGGGCATTTCCAGGAAGGCCTTTGATGGCAGAGGAAATTATAGTTTAGGTATAAAGGAGCATATCATTTTCCCTGAAGTTGATTATGATAAGATTGATAAAATAAAGGGTTTAAACATAACTATTGTGACTTCTGCCAAGACAAATGATGAGGCCTTGTGTCTTTTAGAAGCAATTGGAATGCCCTTTAGGAAATAGAGTAGGAGGTCTGTTTTGGCCAGAAAAGCTTTAATGGAAAAGGTAAAAAGGGAGCCTAAGTTTAAGGTTAGGCGTTACAATCGTTGCCCTATTTGTGGCAGACCAAGAGCCTTTATGAGGAAATTTGGTATTTGTAGAATTTGTTTTAGAAAGATGGCTTCCTTTGGCCTATTGCCAGGGGTAACAAAATCAAGTTGGTAATTTTAGGTAATTAAAGGTGTAGTCCTATGTCAATGACAGATCCAATAGCAGATATGCTAACTAGAATTAGGAATGCTATTAGGGCAGGACATGAAAAGGTCGATATCCCTGCCTCTAAGTTAAAAACAAATATTGCGCAGATTTTAAAAGACGAAGGGTTTATTAATAGTTATAGAATCATAAAAGATGGCAAACAAGGAATAATAAGAATTACTCTTCGTTATCATAATGGCATACCTATTATGAGAAATTTGCGAAGGGTTAGCAAACCGGGGCGCCGTATTTATGCAGGTAAAGATGAACTGCCTGTGGTTAGAAATGGCTTAGGTATAGCCATAATTTCTACATCAAAAGGTGTGCTTACAGATTCCGCTGCTAGAGAAATGGGAGTAGGCGGAGAAATTGTTTGTGAAGTCTGGTAATAAGTGGAGTTAAGCTATGTCTCGTATTGGAAGATTACCAATAAAGGTACCCAAAGAGGCCAAGATAAATATAGATGGATATAATATAAGTGTCCAAGGTCCAAAGGGGAAACTCGAAAGGCAGATTCATCCAAATGTTAAAGTTGAGATGGAAGGAGACACCATCAAGGTGTATCCTTTGGATAAGTCAAGAGCGACCAAGGCATTGCATGGTCTGACTCGTGCTCTTATTGCAAATATGGTGCATGGTGTTACTCAAGGATTCAAAAAAGAGCTAATAGTTACTGGTGTTGGTTACAAAGTAGAGGTTAAGGGTAAAACATTAGTGCTGAATCTTGGCTATTCACATCCTATTGAGTTTCCAATACCCGAGGGGATAACTGCGAAAGTAGATACATCTAAAGATCTTAGAATTGTACTTGAAGGAAGTGATAAAGAGCTTCTTGGACTAACTGCTGCGAGAATAAGGGCCTTTAGGCCACCTGAACCTTATAAAGGTAAAGGGATCCAATACTCTGATGAGGTCATAATTAGAAAGGCTGGAAAAGCTGCTGCAAAATAATGGTGTTAGGTAAATAGTCATGATTATAAGAAAGACTACAAGTCCAAAGGTTAAGGCTCGTTTTAGAAGAAAGCTTCGTATAAGGAAAAAGATATTTGGGACAGCAGAGCGTCCCAGGTTATCAGTCTTTAGAAGCAATAGACACATCTTTGCCCAAATCATAGATGATGAAAAGGGGCATACATTGGTGGCTTCCTCCTCTTTTAGTAAAGAGCTAAGGGGTAAAGAGATAGAAGGAGGAAAGACCGGTGTAGCCAAAGAAGTTGGCAAGCTCATTGCTCAAAAGGCAAAGGAAAAAGGCAT
The DNA here is from genome assembly GCA_964392885.1 of uncultured Desulfobacterales bacterium. Classification (GTDB taxonomy): domain Bacteria; phylum Desulfobacterota; class Dissulfuribacteria; order Dissulfuribacterales; family QOAL01; genus JAADCZ01. Next base: position 4,710 of record CAYMRT010000186.1, read on the forward strand.
TGAAAAGGTAGTATTTGATAGAGGTGGCTATCTCTATCATGGTAGAGTGAAAGCCCTGGCTGATGGGGCTCGTGAAGCTGGACTTATATTTTAAAATTAAGAGTGAGGGGTGAGCTTTGTTTACAGGTATTGAAAATAAGGACTTAGACTTAATAGAAAAAATAGTCTTTATAAATAGGGTTGCTAAAGTCGTTAAAGGTGGAAGGCGTTTTTCCTTTAGTGCTCTTGCAGTAGTAGGAGACGGGAAGGGAAAGGTTGGCTTTGGTCTGGGAAAGGCTAAAGAAGTACCAGATGCCCTTAGAAAAGCCACAGAAAAAGCGCGAAAATCAATGATTGAGGTTCCTTTGGTTGGCACTACAATACCTCATGAAGTAATTGGTCACTTTGGAGCTGGTAGGGTGTTACTAAAGCCTGCTCCTCCTGGTACAGGAGTTATTGCTGGAGCTGTGGTTAGGGCAATCATGGAGGCGTGTGGCGTCCACGATGTGCTTACAAAGTGTCTTGGGACTAATAACCCTCATAATGTGTTAAGGGCCACTTTTGAAGGATTAAAAGATCTTCAAGACTCAGTTTATAGGGCAAAGATACGTGGAAAATATATTGAAGATAGTAAATCTCAAGCAGCATAAGTTGATGGTGAGGATATGATTACCTTAGATTCACTAAAACCACACAATGGAGCAGTAAAAAAGAAAAAGAGAGTTGGTAGGGGGCCTGGCAGCGGTCATGGGAAGACTGCATGTAGAGGTACAAAGGGCCAAAAGTCTCGGTCTGGGGCTTCAATTCCAGCAGGTTTTCAAGGTGGCCAGATGCCGCTTTATAGGCAACTTCCCAAAAGAGGTTTTAAAAATCCATTTAGAAAGACTTATGGTGTTATAAATATAGCTGTACTTTCAGAAATAGAACATGACGGTACAATTGATATAGAATTTTTAAAGAGCAAAGGTCTTATTAAAAAAAGAGATAAGTATGTGAAAATACTAGGTGAAGGCGAAATTTCAAAGCCAATAAATGTAAAAGTTCACGCCATTAGTAAGAGTGCGAGAGAAAAGATCGAAAAGGCAGGCGGAACTATAGAACTTTTACCTGTAAGATAGGCCTAAGCTGAGGGGATAAATAAAGTGCTACGAGGTGCAGAAGGTTTAACTAATTATCCAGAGCTTAGAAATAGGATTCTTTTTACCTTAATGATGCTTGCTGTATATAGAATTGGCGTACAGATTCCAACTCCAGGAATTGACGCGCAAGCACTAGCTTCTTTTTTTTCAAGGGCACAGGGTACACTTTTTGGCATGTTTGATATGTTTTCTGGTGGTGCCCTTAGAAAATTTTCCATTTTTGCCCTTGGAATTATGCCATACATCAGTGCCTCCATTATCCTTCAACTCCTTCAGGTGGCTGTACCACAGCTTGAGGAATTAAAGAAAGAAGGAGAAGAAGGAAGGAAGAAGATGAGCCAATATACTAGATATGGAACAGTAGGGCTCAGTCTTTTGCAAGGTCTTGGTATCGCTATTGGTTTAGAAAGTATGGTGGCTCCTGGTGGTTTGCCTGTTGTTGCTCATCCTGGTTGGGCTTTTAGATTGCTTACTGCCCTTACTCTTATGTCTGGTACTGTATTTCTTATGTGGCTTGGTGAGCAAATTACCGAGCGTGGTGTTGGTAATGGAATTTCTTTAATTATCTTTGCTGGTATTGTTGCTAGGATGCCTTCTGCCATCATAGATACCTTCAGACTTATGCGTACAGGCGAAATAAATGCTGCTTTTATGCTTGTTCTTATAGTTTTGATGGTGGCAGTTGTAGCTTTTATATGTTTTATGGAAAGAGCACATAGGAGAATTCCGATTCATTATGCCAGGCGTGTTATTGGAAGAAAGGTATATGGAGGGCAGAGTACTCATCTTCCTTTAAAGGTTAATACTGCAGGAGTTATTCCACCAATTTTTGCTTCATCAATAATTATGTTTCCTGCAACAATAGCCAATTTTATACAGGTGCCTTGGATGAAGTCAGTGGCCCAGTCACTTATGCCTGGGACATTTGTTTATGAGTCTATATATGTAGCTTTAATCATATTTTTCTGCTTTTTTTATACTGCAATTATTATCAATCCGTCTGATATTGCTGAAAACTTACAAAAAAATGGTGGATACATCCCTGGTATTAGGCCTGGAAGGCGGACTGCAGAGTTTATAGATAATGTTTTATCACGGATTACCTTAATAGGTGCTATATATGTATCGTTTGTTTGTGTGCTTCCAAGTATTCTCATTTCTAAGTTTAATGTCCCGTTTTACTTTGGTGGCACTGCACTTTTGATAGTTGTTGGTGTTGCAATGGATACCCTTGGACAGATTGAGTCTTATTTAATAACAAGAAATTATGAAGGATTAATCCAGGGGGCTAGATTTAAGGGACGTTAATAAAAAAGTTTTAGTGAAAAAAAGACGTAGTGGATCAAGAATAATTTTAAAGGCTCCTTGGGAGATTGAGAAATTAAGGGCAGCTAATCAAATTGTAGCTAATATACTAGCAGAACTTAAGGAGCTTATTAAAGAAGGTATCTCTACATGGGATATTGACAGGATAGCAGAGGAAAAGATAATAGAAAGAGGTGCCAAGCCGGCTTTTAAAGGGTATCATGGTTATCCGGCAAGTACCTGTATTTCAATAAACGAAGAGATCGTCCATGGGATTCCATCAAAAAAACGGATTTTATCCTATGGAGATCTTGTAAGTATTGATTTAGGTGTTATTTTTGAAGGGTATTTCGGCGATGCAGCCTTTAGTGCATTTGTTGGTGAGCCTCCAACTGAAGCAGCAGAAAAGCTGCTCAAGGTTACAAAGGAGGCTTTATATATAGGAATATCTAAATGTAAGCCTAAAAAGCGTTTAGGTGATATTTCTGAAGCTATTCAGGGCTATGCCGAATCAAAAGGCCTTGGCGTTGTAAGGAAATTTGTAGGGCACGGTATTGGGAAGGCGCTTCATGAGCCGCCAGAGGTGCCTAACTTTGGCGTTAAAGGTACCGGCCCTGTTTTGAAGAAGGGAATGGTTATTGCAATAGAACCGATGTTTACTTTAGGTTCTTTTGATGTGAATATACTTAATGATGGATGGACTGCTGTCACTGCTGATGGCTCCTTGGCTGCACATTTTGAACATACGGTTGCAATTACTGAAAAGGGGCCAGATATTTTAAGTGACGGTTTTATATAAATAAAAAAATAAGGGGTAAACTAAAGGAGTAGTATGGCTAAACAAGATGCCATTCAAGTAGAGGGAAAGGTAATAGAGACCTTGCCAAATGCAATGTTTAGGGTTGAATTAGATAATGGACATAAAGTACTTGCTCACATTTCTGGCAAAATGAGGATGCATTATATCAGGATTTTGCCAGGCGATAGGGTAACAGTTGAACTATCTCCATACGATTTAACCCGTGGTAGGGTTATCTATAGGGCAAAATAGATTATTAAATTAGGGTAAAAGGCTATGAAGGTTAGGGCATCTGTTAAAAAAAGATGTAAAGATTGTCGTATTATTAGGCGAAAAGGCATAGTTAGAGTGATTTGTAAAAATCC
>CAYMRT010000187.1:0-7038 GCA_964392885.1 uncultured Desulfobacterales bacterium
TTCTTTACAATGTAATTTCTCCTAACTTTTCGTCAAATATATGGTGGATGGGTACTCTTTATGGATTAGCTGTAGGTTGTATGTTTGTAGAATTTTTTGCGATTTTGTCTAGAAAATGGGCTATAGCCTTAGCAATTGGTGTAATTGGCGCACTTGCTGAAGTCGGTGCAAATACCAATCTTGGAGCTGTTTTTGCCACCTTAGTATCTAGGCCGTTTTGGTATGGTGCCCAACTTCCTGTTTACTTTCTGTGTTCTGCCTTCATGAGTGGAGCTGCTGCAATAATCTTGTTTACCCACTTCTCAGCCAAAATGCGTGGCGTTGAGGTAGATGAAGAGACTTTTTCTGGATTGCAGATGGCTGGTAAAGTGCTTGCTCTCACTCTCTTCCTCCTAATTGTAGCTACTGTATGGCGTTTTATATCCCTGTTTGTAAGCGGAAACGAACATGCCCAACTTGCAGCAAATAATCTTCTAAGTGGTCCTCTTTCCATGAATTTCTGGGTATTTGAGGTTGTAGTCGGCTTGGTATTCCCTCTTTTTATCTTAGTCGGTACTCAGATGAAAAATGGTGCTGCAATGGCTGCTGCCTCAGTAATGGCTTTAGTAGGTGCTTTTGTACAAAGATATGATCTGGTTGTGGCTGGTCAGCAGACGCCTGTATTCTATGGATGGGACAATTTGCCTGCTTATCTTCATTATGTACCTTCACTAGGAGAGCTGTCAGTTGTTGCAGGTGCCATAGCCCTTACAATAGCAGGCTTTATAGCAGGTGAAAGGTACTTTGGCAGAGTATTCAATGAAGGTTCCCATCACTAAAATTAAAAAGGGGAGGGAAATCCTCCCCTTTTAGAAAAAAGAGGGTGATATCATGAAGGCTATAAAGATTAAGGAACACGATTTGAGAAATCAAAAAAAATTCTTACATACAGGGCAAGAAACGAAGGTCGATATTGATGGCGAATTCCAAGGCATTGACCCCGAACAGCCTCTTTTTAGTATAGGTACTGCAGCTGCCATACTAGAAGTTCATCCTAGAACATTACGAATTTATGAAGAAGAAGGCCTTATTAAGCCTTATAGGAAAGCAGGTAGAAGATATTATTCGCTTAATGACATTCAGTGGACTAAATGTCTTAGATATATGATCCATGATCAAGGAATAAGTATTGCTGGAATAAAAAGGCTTTTAGAGTTTACCCCTTGCTGGAATATTGTTGAATGCCCTATGGAAAAACGCAAAAAATGCAGTGCTTATGGATGTGCTATAACTCATTAGGCTAAAAGGGGCTAAGGATGAAATTCAACAAATCAAGCTCACCTGCCGCTATTGAAAGATCAGCAAAATAGCGGCTAGGTGAACACTACTCCCGTGAGTAAAGTTTGGGTTATACATTTTTGCTGAACTGTTTTAATTATAACAGGCCAAGCCTTTCTAAGGTTTCTTGTAAAGGATGACCTTTGTCATCCCAGCCTCTTACTTTGTAATACTCAGGAAGCATCTCTTCGAGTCTATTCACATTTCCCTTTTGTGCACCATTTTTAAGGGCATCTTTTAAAAGTCTTTTGGGAAGAGTGTCAGAGTCTTCTGACATGCCAAATTTAAAATTTAACATCCTTTCAAGGTTCCATATCCTTTCTCCGCATGCCATCATTTCTTCTAAAGAGTAATTAATACCTGTAAAGCCATTCAATAGCTCTAGATAATCTTCAGCAGTAAGGGCAAAAGAAGTAAAAAGGCATATACCTAATGAATCTATTACTGCTGTTAAATCTTGAAAAGTTTTAACCCACTGAGCCTTACCTTCTGTACTTTGTGGATCCAGCTTTTCAGGAATGCCTAATACCTCTGGAGCAATAAGATACCCTCTAACATGGCATCCGCCCCTGTTTGAAGTGGCATACGAAAGCCCTTGTCCCTGCACACCTCTTGGATCATATGCTGGAAGCTCTTGTCCTTTTACAGACATTGAAAGGTCAGGTGCACCAAATGTTTCTGCAAGACGCTTTGAGCCTTCTGCTAACTTATCTCCAAGCCCTTTTCTCAGGCTAAGGGCATCTGTATAATAAACAATCGCCTCAGAAGACCCAAAGGTAAGTTCAGGGCCGTTTCCTAAGTCTTCTTTTTTTATGTATCCTTTTTCATATAGCTCCATTGCACAGGCAATGGTCATTCCTGCAGATATGGTATCAAGGCCATACAAGTTGCATAGGTAGTTTGCCTCTGTAATGGCAATTAGGTCTTTCACGCCAGTTGCAGCCCCATATGCCCAGCCGCTTTCATACTCTGGCCCTTCGCCTTTGTTCCCAGTTGGCAATTCTGTAACTCTGCCACACTTAATAGGGCAAGCATAACAGCCTTTGTTCTTTTTTAAATAACCTTTTTCAACAAGGGCTTCTCCTGAAATCTCATTGGTACTTTCAAATACTCCATCTTGGAAGTTGCGCGTTGGGTAGGCACCGTGTTCATTTATGATATTATCGAGCACTTTAGTTCCTAATTTAGGCAAGGCCTCTCCTGTAACAGGATGATCATTTAATTTCTTTACCTTACTCTTTACTATCTCAAGAAATTTTTCTTGATCTTTGGCATGAATCTTTTCATAACCCTTCACTACAACAGCTTTAAGATTTTTAGAGCCCATCACCGCTCCAACACCTGAACGGCCGGCGGCTCTATTTTTATCATTTATAACACAGGCAAAACGTACAAGATTTTCGCCAGCTTGCCCAATACAGGCTACTTTAGCACCAGAAATTTGCACCTCTTCCAAAATAAGATCCGTAGTTTCATGGGTATTTCTACCCCATAGATGTTCTGCGTTTTTAATCTCAATTTGATCTTTGTTAATTACTAAATAAATTGGCTTTGATGCTTTGCCAATAAAGCATAAAAGATCAATACCTGCTTTTTTAAGTTCCGCTCCGAAAAGTCCTCCAGAATTTGAACACGCAATAAGACCAGTCAATGGACTTTTGCAGAGTACCATATAGCGACCACTTGTTGGGGCAGCGCTCCCAGTCAGAGGTCCGGTTGCAAAAATAAGTGGATTTTCAGGAGAAAAGGCATCTACATTTTTATCTAACAAGGAATTTATATAGTACGTGCCAAGGCCACGGCCTCCTATAAAATCCTTTGTTATGTTTTCCGGCAGGTTATCTTTTTTTATTTCTCCAGAACTTAAATCTACTTTTAAAATGTTAACTTGGCCTTGCCCCGACATATTCCCCTCCAAAAGTTTTTATTACTTTTTTATATGGCTATTTGTTATTTATCAAGATCCATATTCCTATGGCAATAAATCCAATGCCAGCAATATTTTTTAGAATATTCATGTTTACATTTTTACTAATAAAATCTCCTAAGATCACAGCTAACCCAGAGGCAAAAATAAGAGCAAGAGATGAACCAATAAACACTGTAAGCCTATCTTTATTTGTGGTGGCAAAAAGCAGAGTGGCAAGTTGGGTTTTATCTCCAAGCTCCGATAAAAACACAGTAATAAAAACTGTAGCTAACGTTTTTAAATTGATCATTTTTTTCTCCTAAAGTTATAGACAATTTTCATTGAATGCTTATTCATAATAAAGACAGTAAGTTATATTACTTTTAATAAATCTAGAAAAAAAGGAGGCTTCCTAATGATTATAACCAAAAAACATGCAGACTTAATGAGAAATCTTAAGAAAAAATGGGAACAAGGTCTTGCATTAGATAAGGTAATTGACCAATTAAGCGAAGAAGACCTTGAGTATATACTCCATCTCGACTTAGCAGGCTTAGTTGAAGAGAGTGAGGAAGGTTTCTGCTTTAGTCAGGCAGGTCACCTAATAAATGAAGCTATTGAAGAATGTATAAAAATTGCCGGAGATTATGACAACTGGCCTGAAAATTTTAAATTTATTGGTTCTGAAGTGATCTCAATGATTGAAGTTGCCAGATTGGCACAGGGTGATGTTAGTAAACAAGCACACATTTCAAAAGAGTTGGAAAAGAGAGGACTTGCCAAGGATGGGAAGCTGTTGCCTGTAGCTGAGTCTATTTTAGAGGCGTATGACATTTCATTTCCTAGAATAAGTCTTGATAAAAAATTGTTGGAAGGACTTAAAAAATCACCTCCAGGTCCTGGCAATAAGGCATTATTGCCATTTAATAAAGAACAAATATATGAACTTGAAGCAATGAGACTTTTAACTTTCTCTTTGCCTTATGGAAATTCTTATTCTTTTACAGGCCCAGGGCAACAGTTAAGAGCAGCTCTTCTTCATGGGTTATCGACTTCTCAATTAATTGATGATGAAGTGCTTTTAGGGCTATTGCAAGACGAGATGAATGAGTCGTTAAAAACTCAACTCCAATCAATTGGTGCTATTGATAATAGTGGTGAGCTTTTACCTGCTGGTAGAGCACTTCTTGCAGCAGCTCACCTTTTATACGTAGAGCCAATAGAGTTAAATCCTTCTATCTCTTTAAATAAGATCGATTTCTCTACCTTAGATGCAATTGCTTCTCTTGATCTTCCTAGTGCTACAACTTTAAAAACACATTTGGAGGAAAAAGGCATAAAAAAGGAGTTAGTCCAAAATAGCTTGTTATTGCTAGAAAGTTTTAGACTAATAAAAGAGGAAAGAGTAGATTCAAATCTTGTTTATAAGCTTACTGAACTAGGTAAAGAAATTCTAACTAATAGAAAAGACCATGAATTAAAAGAGATTTCGGCCAAAGCAGTCATGGCTATCACTACTACTAGAATGGAAAATCTTTCTCCTGATGACGATTGGATAAGACTAGCAGAATATGATGGGCTTGTAGGAAAAGGCTATGTAACAAAATCCGGAGAGCTTTTTGCTAGGGCTGCCTGTTCGATAGACAGGCTTCCTTTAGTTGATGCACTTCAGCGCAAGGTCTTAAATGTGTTGCCATTTTGGAGAGGCCTATTCCTTGAAAGCATACTTGAGTTTTTAAAAGATCTCAAAAAAGCAGAAGTAGAAATAGCCTTAGACCGACTGGTGGCAAATGGTCTTGTCGATTTGCTTCCAGGCGGTTTATATAAAATTACACAAGCAGGGGTAGCCTTTAAAAGGGCAATGTCTGTTGTACCAGAGGGAATAGAATATCATGTTACACCGCATATTTTAAGAATTTTGCTTGCCGCTTCGCATAATATTATCGGAGGCAAAGTAGATTGGAAAAAAACGGAAAAGGAGTGCGGCCTTGATAGAGATGTAATGGATGAAACCATGCTACATATGAGAAAATTAATGTATATAAAATCTGACAAGATAACAAATGCTGGAAAGTTGCTGTTAGAAGGAGTTGAGCTTCTTTCAAAGGCAAAGCTTAGTTGGACCGAAGTGAGAATTTAAATTTGGGGGCGCATACGCCCCCTTATTAGTTAAAATTTAAGTTGATAAACAAACTGTACTTTGCGCTCATTTCCTGGCTTGTTATTAATTTTAGGAAGATCTTTATGTTTGTTGCCAAAGTCATCTCCAAATTCAGTATGCTCATAATCAACTAAAAAATAATTTCCATGTATTATTTCAATGGCCATGCCCCCAATATATAAATCATAAATGGCATCATCTGCAATTTTATTATTTTTATCTCTATCGACATGATCATATCGGAAAAAGACATTAAATTTTCTATCAAGCCAATTGCTTATTGAATAGACGGGAGGCTTTAAATTAAAAAATATGGAATATCCCTCTGTCCAAAGGGCATTTCCCTTTGAATCAATCCATTTCCCGTCTTTATTGCCTAGAGTGGTAAAATACTGACCAGTTAAAATGATCCTTGGATGCTCATAGCTTAAAAAACCTAAGTGTACTTGATAATCAGGATATTCTCCGCTTGTCTCCGCCCTTCTATTCCCTTCACCATAAAGTCCAAAATAGCTGAGTTGAAGCCCTGGCAATATCTCAGGAAGAGGGCGCAAGGTAATACGTCCTTCAATGACTTTGTTTCCGTTATCTTCTTTTGAGTGGTATCCCGAACCATTATAAACTCCAATATGCCAACTTCCATATCTACCTGCATAATGATGATTTCCAGTTCTAGCCGCAGCATCTTCAAGCTCATCTCCCAAATACCCTCTAACATTTATGCCAAGGTCAGCTGAATTAAAGGTACCTGCCCTTTCAATAGCCATTGTACCCTGACATCTGTATGGATTTATATGCTCTTCAAAATCAAGCCAAGGTATATGGCCTAAACCAATCTCTGCCTTTATGTGAGTTAAAAATCCAAAGTCGCTTGGTTTAAGTTGAGCATAAAGATACTTAAGCCGGGTCTTCCAATCGCCATCATCATCTTGATGAATATCATAGGTCAAATGTGCAGCAAGCCAAGAGTTTATTTTTTTATCTACTCGAAAATATCCCCTTTTTATGGCAAATTCATTATAGCTTGTTCCCTTGCCGTGTGCACTTGCATGTTCTCCTATGCTATAATCAAAATAGGTAAGCATTCTAAACTTCAGATCCTTTAGTGCCTTCGGAGTTGAATCTACCTTTAGTTTTTCAAACTTTTCCAATCTTTCCTTTTCTTCAAGCTCTTTGGCTTCTTTTTGTATTTCTATAGCCTCCTCTTTGGTAATTATCCCTTTTTTAATTAATACTTTTAAAAGAGGATCGTATTTACTGGCAATTGAAGCTTTTAGTCCAAATAAGGATAAAACAAGAAAAAATAGTATAGATATAAAGAACTTCCTTTGGATAATATTTTTCTTCATAAATATAGAAATCCTCCTTAATTTTTTAACGTAAATCATATAGTTAATAGCTTACTTAGACAATGTTAAAAAATTATCATGAGTATTCTTTGCCATCAATATTTGTTGGTTTTTTAACACAATTTGATAAAAAAACTTATTTATATTTTTTAGCACATGAAAGACGTTGAAAAATTTAGACACATCACCTTATCTGGCTAGAGTATATTTGATGTAGTAAGGGTTGGTTTTCTTATTATGCAATATTACGCATCTAATTTGATCTATATAATATTGATGCCCTTTTATTCTTTATTAGGCTT
>CAYMRT010000188.1:0-10504 GCA_964392885.1 uncultured Desulfobacterales bacterium
CTTTCATAAAACGCTCTTTTTGGGCCTCCATAACTTCAGGGATCTTTTTACCCATTGCTCTTCTTAAAAGATCCCCCTCTCCAAGGCTATAACCAGCAAGCTCCTGGGCAATCTTCATTACTTGTTCCTGATAAACTATTACCCCATAAGTCTCTTTCAGAATGGGTTCAAGTTCAGGGAGAAGGTACTCAACTTCTACAACTCCGTGTTTTCTCTTTACAAAATCATCAACCATGCCACTTTCTAAAGGTCCTGGTCTATATAGAGCCACAAGCGCTATAAGATCAGTAAAAGAGGAAGGCTTCATCCTTCTGATAAGATCCTTCATGCCAAGACTTTCAAGCTGAAAAACTCCGGTTGTGTCGCCCTTTTGAAGAAGCTCAAAGGTCTTCTGGTCTTCAAGAGATATTAAATTTATGTCTATTTTTTCGCCAAGATGCTTCTCAATTAACCGTAAGGTAGTATCTATAACTGTCAGGGTCTTTAGACCAAGGAAGTCAAATTTTATAAGTCCAACCTTCTCAACATCTTTCATGTCAAATTGGGTAACGGTTTCACCCTCTTGGCCTTTGGTTAGAGGTAAGTATTCCACCATTGGTTTGTCTGAAATTACAACACCTGCTGCATGAGTGGATGAATGACGAGGAAGGCCTTCAAGTGCTTTAGCTATAGTAAGGAGTTGTTTTATTTGTTCGTCTTTTTCATAAAGTTCTTTAAGCCTTGGTTCAAGCTTCATTGCCTCATCAAGGCTTATATTTAATTTATCTGGAACAAGTTTAGCTATCTTGTCAACTTCTTGATAACTCATGCCAAGACCCCTTCCTACATCCCTTATAACAGCCTTGGCTTTCATCTGACCAAAGGTTATAATTTGGGCTACGTGATCTTCACCCCCATATTTTTCAGCTACATATCTTATTACTTCATCACGTCTTGACATACAGAAGTCAACATCAATATCCGGAAGAGATGTCCTTTCAACATTAAGAAATCGCTCAAAAAATAGGCCATACTTTACAGGATCTATTTCTGTTATGCCCATTGAATAGGCCACAAGAGAACCAGCAGCAGAGCCTCTCCCAGGGCCAACAGGTATTCCATGATTTTTGGCCCAGTTGATGAAATCGGCAACTATCAAAAAATAAGAGGCAAACCCCTTTTCCTTTATTACTTCAAGTTCTTCATCAAGCCTTTTTTTATAGACGTCAATCTCATCCTTGCTGAGTCTAAGCTGTTTTATTCTTTTCGAAAGACCTGCCCTTGCTTGTTTGTCAAATTCTTCTTCGTAGGTTGTATCTTCTGAAATTGTAAAAATAGGGAAATGATGGGTGCCAGTTTCAATTTCCACATTGCATCTGTTAGCGATCTCCTGGGTTATAGAAAGAGCCTCAGGGAACCATGAGAAACGCCTTTCCATTTCCTCTGGGCCTGCAAAATAAAGCATGTCGGTAGAAAACTTCATGCGTTTTTCATCTTTAACTGTTTTACCTGTCTGAATACAAAGAAGCACATCGTGAGCATTTGCATCTTCTTTATTTAGATAATGGCAATCATTTGTTGCAACTATTGGTATGCCCAAGGTCTTGCCAAGATGAACAAGGGCCTTATTTACTTCAGCCTGCTCTTTAAGCCCATTTTCTTGAATCTCTAAATAAAAACGACCATCAAAGATGCTTGCGTATGTCTCTGCCAGAGATTTTGCCTTTTTTTCATCCCCATTTAAAAGGCAATGGGTAACCTCTCCATGAAGACATGCAGAAAGAGCAATGAGGCCTTCGTTTAGTTCTTCCAGAAGCTCTTTATCTACCCTTGGTTTGTAATAAAACCCTTCAAAATTAGCTAAGGTTACAAGTTTTAATAGGTTTTTATATCCCCTCTCATTCATTGACAAAAGGACAAGATGATATGCAGCCTCCGACTGACTTCTTGCACTTCTGTCTTTTCTGCTTTTGGGTGCTACATAAAGCTCACATCCAATTATTGGCTTTATTCCTGCTTTTAGGGCTTGCTGATAAAATTTCAGCACCCCATACATATTGCCATGATCAGTAATGGCAATACTCTCATAACCATATTCTTTTGCCTTTGGGAAAAGGTCCTTAAGCCTTATGGCTCCGTCTAGCAGACTATATTCTGTATGCAAGTGAAGATGGGTAAACATAATAAAAAACTTACTCCCACTCGATAGTTGCAGGTGGTTTAGAGCTTATGTCATAACAAACTCTGTTAACTCCCCTAACCTCATTAATTATTCTGTTTGATATTCGTCCTAAAAGCTCATATGGAAGCTTTGTCCAGTCTGCTGTCATCGCATCTTGACTATTTACAACTCTTAGTGCAACCACATGATCATAAGTTCGTTCATCACCCATCACTCCAACTGTCCTAATTGGCAAAAGTACTGCAAAAGACTGCCAAACCTTCCAGTACCATTCTGATTCTTTCATCTCTTGAAGCACAATATGATCTGCTTCTCTTAAAATTGACAAACGTTCTTTTGTAACCTCTCCAAGAATTCTTATGGCGAGTCCAGGGCCTGGGAAAGGATGCCTATTGATTAACTCATAAGGCATTCCTAATTCCTTAGCAACCTTTCTAACCTCATCTTTAAAAAGTTCTCTTAAAGGCTCTATAAGTTCAAGTTTCATTACCTCTGGCAAGCCACCAACATTATGGTGGCTTTTTATTGTAGCAGAAGGACCCTTAAAAGAGACACTTTCAATTACATCCGGGTAGAGGGTGCCTTGAGCTAGAAAGTCAACTTTGCCAATTTTATTTGCCTCTTCTTCAAAAACTTTTATAAATTCATTTCCAATGATCTTTCTCTTCTTCTCTGGATCGTCAACTCCTTTTAGCTTTTCAAGAAACCTGTCTTCTGCATCCACATAGACCACATTGAGATCAAATTGCCTTAAAAAGGCCAGCACTGTTTCTGGCTCGTTTTTTCTCAAAAGGCCATTGTTAACAAACACGCAGGTTAAATTGTGGCCAATTGCTTTATGAATTAGAAGGGCTGTAACAGTAGAGTCAACCCCACCTGAAAGGGCACATATAACCTTTCCTGACCCTACTGTCCTCTTTATTTCCTCAACAGTAGAGGCAACAAAAGATTCCATTGTCCAGTCAGGATTACATTTGCATACTCTAAAAATAAAGTTTGAAAGAACATCCATGCCTATTTCAGTATGAACTACTTCAGGATGAAATTGCACCCCATATATAGCTCGCTCTTTATGGGCCATTGCAGCAATTGGACATGAAGAACTGTGAGCAATCGTTTTAAAGCCATTAGGTAGTTTCTCGATTCTATCTCCATGGCTCATCCACACCTGATGACCTGGCTCATTTTCAGAAAGGCCATAAAAAATCTCATTTGGCTCGTCAATTATTAGCATAGCATGGCCATATTCCCTATGATCACTTCTTTCAACTTGCCCTCCGAGAAGATAACTTGTAAGCTGCATTCCATAACAGATTCCAAGTATGGGTATTCCAAGGTTAAAAAGTTCTTTGTCAACTTTAGGAGCCTCTTTGTCATATACGCTTGAAGGCCCTCCAGACAACACTATTCCATCTGGTGCCATTGCCTTTATTTTTTGAATACTTATATTAAATGGATGAATTTCACAGTAAACATTGGTTTCTCGAATTCTTCTGGCAATAAGCTGGGTAGTTTGAGAACCAAAATCTAAAATCAATATAAAACTTTTGGACTCTGACATAATTAAACCTCATTATTTAAAGTTGAAATTTTTTAAAAATTAAGAAGAAATAAAATTTTTAAAGAGATAGTAACGGAAAATATGAAAAATAAAAACCCCACTGAGTTGAGAACAAAAATTTACTGTGGTAAATTAATCAACATGGATAATAACATAAATAGGCCTAAAGAGGCTGGAAGAACTAAAAAAGGCGATAAAATTGCCCAATTAGACCAATCGAATACAGATAAAAAGATTAAATTTATAAATGAACAACTTGAAGACGAAGGCGATCGTCCGTTTCCTTCTCAGAAAACGCTTGAGAAGGAAATTAGTGAATATCTTGCCAAAAAATATGGTGGGCGCGTAAAGGTCATCTCTCAGATGGTATTTCCTGGCCAAGCAAAACCTGATGAAACTGATAAGGACGATTCTTCTTCTAACAAGAAAGAAGGAAAAATAAATTTTAATCTAAAACCAAAAGAACTTGAGGAATATCTTAATGAATATGTTGTCCGCCAAGATGAAGCTAAGGCAATTCTTGCAACAAAAATATGCACACATTTTAATAAAATTGCTTACCTAGAAAAAAAGGGGAAACACAGACAACCAGTTGGAAATATTAAGAATAACATAATACTTATTGGTCCAACAGGAGTTGGCAAGACATATATTATTAAACTAATTGCAGATAAGCTGGGAGTTCCTTTTGTTAAAGGAGACGCCACTAAATTTAGTGAAACCGGCTATGTTGGTGGAGATGTAGAGGATCTGGTAAGAGACCTTGTAAAAGAAGCAGATGGAGACATCGAAAAGGCACAATATGGTATTATTTACATTGATGAAATTGATAAAATTGCATCTAGCGAAGGCATAAAGGGGCCAGATGTATCAAGGGCAGGAGTCCAAAGGGCCCTTTTAAAACCACTTGAAGAAACAGATGTGGACCTTAAAACCCCTCACGATCCTATTTCTCAGCTTGAAGCTATTGAACATTTTAGAAAAACAGGTAAGCGTATTAAAAAGACCATCAATACAAAAAACATCCTTTTTATTGTAAGCGGTGCCTTTTCAGGATTAGCTGATATTATCAAAAAGAGACTATCTAATCAGGGAATAGGTTTTGGGGCAGATCTTGATTTAAAAGAAGAGCAGGAATGGCTTAAAAAGGTAAAACCTCAAGACCTTGTAGCCTTTGGTTTTGAAAATGAATTTATAGGAAGGCTTCCTGTTATTGCAGTACTTGAGGAATTAACAGAAGAAGATCTTTTTAAGATTCTAAAAAATCCCAAAAGTCCTGTAATAGTTAGCAAGAAGCAAGATTTTAAGGCCTATGGAATTGATCTAAAGTTTGAAGAAGAAGCCTTACGGCTCCTTGCACATAAAGCGTACCAAGAAAAAACAGGTGCTAGAGCACTTGTGAGTGCAATAGAAAGGGCACTTCTTCCATTTGAAAAGACTTTGCCGTCAACAGACATTAACTTTCTTGTGGTCACAAAAGAGTTAGTAGAAGATCCAAAAGGATACCTTGAAAAGCTCCTTGAAAACCCTTTCAGTCAGGAGAGGGTAAGACAATATGAAGCTATTGTCCATGAGGAAAAGCAACAAATTGTTAATACCCTCTGCCTGAAAGATCTACCAGGCTGGGAAAAACATGGAGTTGAGCTTAATGAATTCAGAAAAGAGTTGATCGCACATCTTTGCTTAAAAGATGATATCACTGTTTCAGAGGCAGCTACTAATGTCTTGTTCTGGATTCAACAAATAAAGAGCTATGAAACCTCTTTTTATAACAGATGCGAAATAGAAATAGCCTTTGATGACTCAGCAGTTGATAAGATCTTAGAGGCTTGCAAATTTGACCCTGCAAGTCTATACACTCACTGCGAGCGTTTAACTAGCATCTTAGAGTACGGCTTAACACTTATTAGAGAAAAGACTGGGCAGGCTGAATTTAACATACCGGCAGAAGCAGTTGAAAATCCCGAACTTTTTATCAATAGGCTAATTCGCATCTGTTATGAAACAGACAACTAGGAGAGCTCCCTATGAGTGAAAAGCCTGTTGTACTTTTGGTGGATGATAAACCAGAGGCAAAGGAGATCTTTTCAAGGATTGCACAAGAATTTCCGTTCAATCTTATCGTAGCAGAAGATGGCCAAGCAGGTTTTGATCTTGCCAGGCAAGAAACTCCTGACCTTATTATTATTAGAAAAAATGTCCCTATTTTAAATGCTCAATCGGTAAGTGTCCTTCTCAAGCAATCCTCTACTACT
Organism: uncultured Desulfobacterales bacterium; assembly: GCA_964392885.1. Classification (GTDB taxonomy): domain Bacteria; phylum Desulfobacterota; class Dissulfuribacteria; order Dissulfuribacterales; family QOAL01; genus JAADCZ01. Next base: position 5,978 of record CAYMRT010000188.1, read on the forward strand.
GAAAATATTCCTATTTTAGTAATTTGTCCTGACCTTTCCCAAGAAGATAAAGAAAAATTTCAAGATGCTGGTTGTAATGACTGCCTGAAAGAGATACAAAATGTAGATTTAGTTATAGCAAAGATAAAGGAGTGGCTGGAAGAATGATGTTCCCAGAGTATAGGCCAAGGAGACTTAGACGCACTGATTTGCTTAGAGCAATGGTCAGAGAGACCAGTGTTACCACCAAGGATTTGATTTATCCACTGTTCGTTGCACCCGGCAAGGGGTTCAGACAAGAAATATCTTCCATGCCTGGCGTTTGTCAGCTTTCTGTTGATTTTATAGTTGAAGAGGCAAAAGAGGCTTTTGACTTGGGACTTCCAGCGGTTTTGCTCTTTGGCATTCCAGAGAAAAAAGACTCAAAGGGTTCCCACGCCTGGATAAAATCAGGAGTGGTGCAACGTGCTGTTGAAGCAATTAAAAAAGCGGTTCCTGATCTGGTAGTGATTACAGACGTATGTCTTTGCGAATACACCTCCCACGGACATTGCGGCATAGTTGTAAAGGAAAAAGGCAAGAAAGACAGTTTTTTTATTGATAACGATGCTACTCTGGAACTTTTGCAAAAGGTCGCTCTTTCTCATGCCAGGGCTGGTGCAGATATGGTTGCCCCTTCAGACATGATGGATGGCAGGGTAGCCGCAATCCGTGAGGCCTTGGATGATAACGGCTATGAAAATGTTGCCATAATGAGTTATGCAGTAAAATATGCATCCAGTTTTTACGGACCCTTCAGAGATGCGGCTGAATGTGCGCCACAGTTTGGTGATAGACGCTCATACCAGATGGACATAGCCAACAAGCGTGAGGCCTTAAGAGAAGCCCTGCTTGATGTTGAAGAAGGAGCAGACATTTTAATGGTCAAGCCAGGCATGCCTTATCTTGACATAATCAGCCTTCTAAGGGATGAATTTAACCTGCCAATAGCCGCTTATCAGGTGAGTGGTGAGTATTCCATGCTTAAGGCCGCAAGTCAAAAGGGCTGGCTCTCAGAAGAAATGGTTGTTTATGAAACTTTAATTGGCTTTAAGCGTGCAGGGGCTGACCTCATAATCACATACTTTGCAAAAGACTTTGCAAAAAAATTTAAATGATTCCTGGTGGCCCAGCGGCCTATCGAGCCTTAGACACCACGGGTACAGGGTGTTTATTGCCGGACAGGCACTTTCTCTCCTTGGAACGTGGGTGCAGGGAACTGCTCAGAGGTGGTTGGTTCTTGAACTGACAGGTTCTGCCTTTTATGTTGGAGTTCTTGGAGCGGTTGCAGGTCTTCCCATCCTTTTCTTCTCTCTATTAGGCGGTTTTTTGGCAGATCGCTTTCCAAAGATAAATTTCCTGATATTCGTCCACTCCATAATCCTTGCCCAGGCCCTTATATTCGGACTGTTGATACAGACAGGACAAATCAACTTTTCCTGGATTCTTCTACTGGCCCTTGTTCTTGGCATAGGCACTTCATTTGAAGTGCCGGCGCGCCAATCTCTGGTTTTTGACCTTGTGGGCAAAGACGACATCACAAATGGTATAGCCATTCATTCCACTGCCTTTAACTTGGCACGATTTGCTGGTCCTGCAATAGCTGGCATCTTGATAAAGGCTGGATGGATGCAGGGCTGTTTCTATCTTAAGGCCGCTTCAGCCTTTTTAATCATGTTAGTTCTTTTCTATCTTAGAAAGATATATCCAAGATTTAATATGCCTATTGCAGATGGCAAAGATGAGCAGCAGCCATTTGGGGCTATCAAAAAAACCATTGTTTTCGTAAGTTCCCGCAAAGAGCTTGCCGGAATACTTATGACAATAGTTTCATTCGGCGTGCTTCTTCTACCCTATTCTATTTTGCTTCCATCCTTTGGACGCGATGTTCTTGGCCTTGATGCCCGAGGCTATGGATTTATCAGCGCTGCAAACGGCTTTGGAGCATTGGCAGGAGCCTTGTTCGTAGCAGTTTTCGGACATAGCGGCAACCGTAAGAAGTGGTGGCGATTTGGAGCCTTTGCCTTTCCATTAACACTGACATTGTTCTCTTTTTCCATAAGCTTCATTCAGGCGACCATCACTTTGTTTCTTAGCGGTTTTATTATGGTAATTACCTCAACCAGTGCAATAAGCATTCTTCAAATTGAAGCCACTAACGCATTGCGAGGCCGATTAATGGGATTATTTACCACATCTTTCATGGGGCTTTTCCCATTGGGGAGCCTTATTCAAGGCGCTTTGGCAGATTTAGTTGGAATAAAACCGACGCTTTTGACAATGAGCCTTGTTGCCCTGACTATAAGCTTTGCGCTTTGGAAAAACCGCTTTTACGGATGAATGAGATAGCAATTAGAGTTTGTCTAATGGACTGGTAACGCCAATTAGATTCTTTTTTGCAACATGCGTATAGATCATGGTGGTTTGGACATTTTTATGTCCCAACAGTTCTTGCACTGTCCTAATGTCATAGCCTTGCTCCAAGAGATGGGTTGCAAAACTATGTCTCAAACAGTGAACACTTGCATGTTTAGGTATCTTTGCTTTTTTTAAAGCGATTTTAAAGGCTCGTTGGATCGAACTTGGGGATATGTGATGCCTCCTGACAGTCAAGGTTTCTGGATCAACTGATAGCTTTTCTGCAGGAAAAACCCAGAACCATGTCCAGGATTTCCCAAGTTCTGGATATTTTCTGTCAAGGGCATTTGGAACATAGACTCCAGAAAGCCCCTTTTTTCTATCAGCTTCATAAATTCCTTTGACCTTTTTTAGATGCTCATTGAGGTCAGGAACAAGGGATTCTGGAAGCATCGTCAGTCTGTCAACATTCCCTTTGCCCTGTCTTACAGTTAATGTCAATTTATTAAAATCAAGATCTTTTACCCTCAACCTTAAGGACTCTCTCAATCTAAGCCCGCAACCGTAAATCAATCTTGCCAACAATTTATAGGTGCCATCCATATGAGAAAAGAGAAGATTTATCTCCTCTTTAGTAAAAACTACCGGAAGGTGTCTCCTTTGTTTAGCCCTGACCGCATTGATGCAGTCATCTATGTTTTTGTGCAATACAAATTTATAGAGGAAAACCAATGCGTTTAAAGCTTGATTTTGGGTTGAGGCAGAAACCTTTCTTTCAATCGCAAGGTATGTCAAGAAATCTTGCAAAACCTTGCCTTCAAGGTCTTGAGGGCCTTTTTGTTGCAAAAACTCATAGAATTTTTTTGCCCATCTTAGATAAGTCTGCTCTGTTCTATATGAACGATGTTTAAGACGCAACTGATGCTTGAATTTTTTTAAGATATCATTCCATGCTTTTTTGTTATCTGCCTCACTTTTGTCTGACCTATTACTTTTCTTTATGAAATAATTGTATAAAGTTATTGCATCTTCTGCCTGTTTAACCTGCCAGGGTTCATGAGTTTTGGAAAGCTTTGAAAGAAATAATTCGGCATTTTTTGCAAAAATAAAATCTCCTGGCTTGCTTTTAGTAAATTCCAAAGCCTTTTTAACCCACATGACATAAAAACTAATATATTTGGGAGCATGGAAATTATTCTCTAATAAAAACTCCTCAAAAAAAGTCAAATTAACCTTGGTTTTATCAGACTGGACTAAGGCCTGTTTAATTTTTGTCATATCATAATCCAAACTTATCACTATGCAGCATATTAAGTGATTTTTATTTATTATATGTTACAAACAATAAAAAAACCACTACTTATACATGGGTGGAAAAGGATTTTTTAAATCACGCCAAAAAATCCTTATAATTTTAATAAATTATGAAAGAAATAATCTATCATTAGGCAAAAAAAGTTGATTTTGAAAAAATCTTGAAAAAAACCGAAAACCATCATAGAATTTTCCACAAGGATTTTTTTTAAAAAAGATTGAAGAATATAATTTTTTGTTAGCAAAAAAATAAAGCTATGAATACCGGGCAGGCAAAAGAAATTATAACTGAGTTAGAAAACGGAATAATTCAAGAAGTGGTTGGAGGCACAGAATGTGTAAGTACAAAAGAAGATGATTGGACTCAAAAGCTTGCTGAAAAAATATCTAGTTTATTTGAGGAAAAGAATATTAAGGCAGTTGCCAAAGTCAATGGAAGAGAATTTTCATTCAAATCGGTACTAGAAGAAACAAATAAATATTTCTGCTATGAGCACATACCATTTCATATGGAAGGAACCGATATTGTTATAGATAATACAAACTTTGTTGAATCACAATTACAAGAAACATGCAATGCTCGGTCTGAATCGCTAGGAATTGAGTTTAAAGTTTTTACTGATTTAAAAAACGATCCAAGACTCAATGTATCTTTCTTTAAGACAGGAGAACTTAGTATAAGAGGCAGGTATGATGAGTTTGAGGACTATGGCAGTAAAAATGAAGATGACAACAAACCAGAGTTTATACAAAATGGTTTTATGACTCATTGCAAAGAGGGTCAATTCTTATCAGACTATTGCAGAACAATCAGAATTTTATCTAGCTCTGAATTAG
>CAYMRT010000189.1:0-1917 GCA_964392885.1 uncultured Desulfobacterales bacterium
AATCTCTTCTGCTGAAATAAAAGAGCCTGTTGTTAAATCTGATGAAGAATCTCATCCATCATGGAGTGATAAAATACATATTGGAGGTCTTATAGAAGTCGGAGCTGGTTGGAAAAATTCCGAATCTCAAACAGGAAAACATGAAGCGGAAAGCGATATCACCTTAACTACTGTTGAAATACATATTGGAGCTGATGTTACCAATTGGATCAATATAGAAACTGTACTACTATATGAAGATGCATTATTTGGCGATGATGACCACGATAACTTTGATGTAGATACTGGCGTACTTACCATTGGAAATACCGATAAGTTTCCACTATATGCTTCTATAGGAAAAATGTATGTCCCCTTTGGTGCATTGCTCACTCATTTCCCTGATGACCCTTTTACAGACATACCACTTACACTCCTTCTAGGTGAAACTAATGAAAAGGCAATTCTTGTAGGATTTGAAAAATGGGGACTTTCTGCCTCTGCTTATGTATTTAATGGTGAATTTGAAAAAGGAGAAGAAGACCACATAAAAGACTATGGATTTGATCTACACTATAAAGGACGATTTGTACCTGGTGGGCATGTCACCTATGGAAGAGGTGAAAAATATATCCATGAGGCAGAAAGTGGATTTGACTATCTTATTGGATTTTCATTTATTTCAAACATTGCAGAATCTGATGGTCTAACAGAAATGATAGAAGACAATCTTGGAAGCGATAAGATACACAAATCTATACCAGGAATAGATGGATATTTTCATATTGAATATAAGGGCATCTTTTTTGATGCGGAATACATGGGAGCCCTTGAAACTTTTTCAAAGAAAGAGCTTTCTTACAGATTACATGGAGCCAAACCTAAAGTATGGAATTTTGAAACGGGTTTTAATTACAATTGGTGGAGGAATCTGGAAGTTGCCTTTAAATATGCAGGCTCCGATGATGCCCCAGAGTTTCCAAAATATCGCTTTGGCATATGTTTTAACCAAGAAATATACGATAGTGTAATAGCCTCTCTAGGCTATATCCACGATGAATACTCAAACTACTCACCTGATGTTGACCCTGATGAAGTACTAAACAAAAAAGACTTCTTCTTCTGGCAACTTGCTGCTGAATTCTAAAACAGTTAAATTCGCCCCTTGATTACTAAAATCAAGGGGCAATGCAATTTTAAGGATTAGTAAGTGGAATTTAGACAATTACAAATATTTATCTCCATTTGGGAACATCTAAATATAAGCAAAGCAGCGCAAGAAGTACATCTTACACAGCCAACTGTAAGTGCTCATCTAAAAGCACTTGAAGAAGAGTTAGGAGTAAAGCTTTTTAACCGAACATCAAAAGAAATTACGCCTACTAAGGCAGCAGAGCTAATCTATCCATATGCAAGAGAAATACTAAGATTAAATAAACAGATAATTCAAGAAGTAGATGAATATCTTGGGAAAGAAAAAGGGCTTCTTGAAATTGGAGCCAGTAATATTCCAGGCCAGTACTTGCTTCCAAAGCTTTTGGGCAAGTTTAAAAAAAGACATCCTCAAATAGAGATAAAGCTTGCTATTTCTGATACTACAAAAATTGTAGAAGATGTACTTCTCAATAAAGTTGAACTTGGACTTGTTGGAGCAAAAATTGCCAAAGAACAACTTATCTTTCATGAGCTATTTTATGATGAGTTAATTTTTATTGTATCATCAGATCATCATTTAGCGAAAAAGAAAGAAATAACCTTTAAAGACATTTTAAGTGAGCCTATGATCATAAGAGAACAAGGCTCAGGTACCAGAATTACTATTGAAAAAAAGTTATCAGAAAAAAAATTATCTATAGGTGATCTTAGAATAGTTCTTGAAGCTGGCAGTACAGAGGCTGTACGTCAGTCGGTAAAAGCAGGCGTTGGCTGTGCTATTAT
>CAYMRT010000190.1:0-3853 GCA_964392885.1 uncultured Desulfobacterales bacterium
GAGTTTAAATGTATATTATTGCTCTTTGGTACGGCGTCGGGCCTTCACGATGAGTGCATTGCACTTTGTGATGGGATTTTGTGCCCAATAACAGGTGGAACAAATTACAATCACCTGTCTGTAAGAAGTGCCGTAGCCATTATACTTGATAGAATTTGTCAGTTCAGGAGGATATAACCATGGATGTCATCAGAAGACTTGGCCTCGAGGAAATGAGGACTGATATTCCCCCTTTTAGGCCAGGAGATACTGTTAAGGTGCATGTAAAGATCCGTGAATCTGCTGAAAAAGAAAGGATACAGGTATTTGAAGGGGTCGTTATAAGCAGAAAGGGTAGAGGAATTTCTGAGACCTTTACTGTAAGGAAAATTTCTTATGGCGTAGGAGTTGAAAGGATATTTCCTGTTAATTCTCCAAGGATTGAAAAGATTGAAATTGTACAACAAGGGCGACATAATCGTTCAAAACTTTATTATCTTAGAAATCTCAGAGGCAAGGCCATGAGGCATAAGATAAGAAATAAGAGGACCATGTAACTTGTCAAAGGCCCTTTTTGATAATATCAAGGCCCACTTGGATGCTTGGTATTATGAAAGGCTTTTTAAAGAACAAGGTCTTTGGCCTGTTGTTGGAGTTGATGAAGTTGGAAGAGGTTGTCTGGCTGGCCCTGTTGTAGCAGCAGCAGTGGCCTTGCCAGAAGATATATCATATTTAGGAATAACAGATTCAAAGAAACTCACCCCTCAAAAAAGGCAGGAATTAGATAAGGTTATAAAAGAGAAGGCTATTGCATTTTCAATTGCAGCTGTTCCTCCAGAAACCATTGACAGAATAAACATACTGAATGCCAGCCTGTTGGCAATGAAGCAGGCAATTAAAGGCTTGCCTATAATTCCTAAGGCCATATTAATTGATGGCAATCAAGCCCTTGATATTGAAATCGTTCAACGTACCCTTATAAAAGGCGATAGTAGATCTTGTTCCATTGCGGCAGCCTCGATTATTGCTAAAGTCTATAGAGACAGCTTAATGAATGAATTTTCGAAAAAATATCCACAATACGGATTTGAGAGTCATAAAGGATATGCTACAAAGGTCCACAAAGAGCGCTTAAAGGCCTTTGGTCCGTGTCCTATTCATAGAATAAGCTTTAAGGGAGTAGCCTAAGATATCTTTTATGGACCCTAAAAGTCTTGGCAAAATAGCAGAAGAAATTGCCCAAAATTTTTTTGAAAAAAAGGGATACAAACTCCTTGAAAAGAATTTTCGAATAAAACTAGGAGAGATTGATTTAATCTTTGAAAAAAGGAACGTTATTGTATTTATTGAAGTAAAGGCAAGGACTTGCAACAAATACGGCCTTCCCCAAGAGGCAGTAACCCCTAAAAAACAAGAGCAGATTAGAAAGGTAGCCTTGGCATATTTGCAAAAACTAAAAAAAGATTATAACGAGATTCGGTTTGATGTTATTGCAATTACAGTGAAAGACGGCATTCCTCAAATTGAGCATATTTCAAATGCATTTTGAAAAGTTTTTTTTGCACTTGGCTGTATTCCAATTTTAAAAAGATATTTTGAGACACTTTAATAGCGTAAGTTATTTTGAAAAAAAGGCTCCTATTTCATAAACTGCTACTAGTGGTCCAAAAAGAAGAAGCTGAGAAAAGAAGTCTGTTGGAATTAACAGTGCCGATGTGAAAAATAGGAGAATATAGGCATACTTTCTATTCTTTTTAAAATAACCTGTTGGAATTAGACCTAAACGTGATACGCCTGCCATTAAAAAAGGTATTTCAAAGATTATTCCAAAAAGGAATATGCTTTTTAAAGTAAAAATAAGATAATTTTGAAGTCTAGGCAAAGGTTCAAGGTTTGTGCTTGAATATCCAAGGCTTATAGACAAAATAGTTGGCAAAATGACCCAATATCCAAATATGGCTCCAAAGACAAAAAGGCTTCCACAGAAAAAGATAAGTCTTTTAAGTGCCTTTTTTTCCTTTTCGTAAAGGGCTGGGAGTAAAAATGCCCATACCTGATAAATAAAAAAAGGAGCTGTTAACACCACTGCACTCCAAAAGGCCACTTTAAGATATGCCATAAACCCTTCGGTAAGTGCAGTAAAAACCATAGTGCTTCCTTCAGGAAGGCTCTGTTTTACAGGAAGAAATAAGAAAGAGATAATATAATCAGATACTGCATAACTAAAAGCAAATGTTATACAGAAAAAAGTAACACATCTTATTAATCTGTTTCTAAGCTCGTTTAGATGATCTTTGAGGGTATAGGGTTCATTTGACTGCATCTTTTTGATCTTCTGCTTTTTTGTCTTTACCCCTACCGTCTGCTTCCTTCCAATCGGAGCCTAGACCGCCTAATAAATCCCCTTTATTTTCGCCAGGCTTTAAAAAGTCAGGTGGTGAAAGGTCTTTTTTTATTTCTTTTATTTCATCGCCTAAAAGGTTATCAAGGCTTACAGGGTTTTTAATATCGTCTAATTTATCAAGTTCGAGTTCTTTTTTAAATTCATCAGTTGCCTTTCTTAGATCATTTACGAATTTGGCAATTTGCTTTGCAACTTCAGGCAACTTTTCAGGTCCTAAAACAATTAGGGCCAAAACCAATATTACAATAAGCTCAGGTAATCCTATTCCAAACATTTATTTCCCCTAGTGTATAAATCTTCTTTTATTAAGCTTTCCAATAAGGCACAAAAGTTCATAGCTTATTGTATTTGCCTTTTTTGCAAGCTCAACTGCAGTTATTTCTTTTCCAAGGCTCTGACCAATGAAAATAACCTCTTCCCCAATCTCAACGTTATTTACATCAGTAATGTCAACAATAAGCGTTTTCATGCATATGTTGCCTACAATTCTACATCTTTTACCTTTTATCAAAACATCTGCCTTGTTAGACAAACATCTTAGAAAACCATTGTCATAGCCCACAGGGATCAGTGCAAGCTTACTTTTTCTTTTTAAAAGAAAGGTATGGCCATAACTTATCCCAGCACCCTTTGGAAGTTCTTTAATATCAACTATTTTAGATGAAAAACTAAGTGCTGGCTTTAACCTCTTATTTATATCACTCGATTCATATGCACCATATATGGCAATGCCTGGGCGTGCTAAGTTAAAGAGCGATTCCTGCATATTAAATATAGCAGCAGAATTAGCCATATGGATAAACTCAGGATAAAAACCCATCTCTCTTGCATTTTTTAAAATTTCTTTAAATAAATTCAATTGTTTTATATTTTGTGGTGAATCTTTTTGATCAGATGATGAAAAGTGAGAATATACTCCAATAATATTAAGGTGAGTCCATTTATCCCTTGATTTAACTATCTCAAAAAATTCATTTGGCAAAAGGCCAAATCTACCCATGCCGGTATCAACCTTTAAATGGACATCTACCTTTTTAGATAACGCCCTTCCTGCTTCATTAAGTTCATGGAGTTCTCTTTTGGTAACAATGCCAATAGTCAAATCAAGCTCTATTGCCCTTTTGGCATTTCCATCTAAAAGGCCAGATAATAAAAACACCTTGGCTTTTATACCAGATTGTCGTAGAATTGTAGCCTCTTCAAGTTCATAAATTCCAATACCCCAAATATCGTTTTTTAAAAGTTCCTTGGTAACCTCTAAAATTCCATGGCCATATGCATCTGATTTTACTATTGGCATTAACTTGCTGCCCTTTGGTTCAGTTATTGAAGAAAGTAGCTTTAAATTATGAGATATGGCAGAAAGGTTTATTTTAACAAGGCTATTTTCGCTTTCAAAAAAAGTCAATTTATGCCCCTTTGAAGATACAATTTCAGCTGTATGAAATTAATGAAGAAAAAAATAAAAAA
>CAYMRT010000191.1:0-4443 GCA_964392885.1 uncultured Desulfobacterales bacterium
TTTTTTATTCAAAATAATTTCAAATACACTAGAGATCTTTGAAGGCTGCCCAGCAATATTTTCTGTTTTTTTTGACAAGTCAGTATTATTATAAATATCTTTGTTTAAATAACTTAAAAACACCCCAAAAAACATAGAAAAAATAGCAGTTATACTAAGCACAGCTAAAAGACCATACATAGAATTCTTAGCCATATACAATGTCAAAGCAGAAACTGCTGCTGAAGATAGCATAAGAGTTATAACAGTCCTTTCTTCAGAAAGCCCAAGAAGTACAAGCCTGTGAGATGTATGATCTCTTCCTCCTTGTGCTATGGAACGACCTGCCTTAAGCCTGTTAAATGATACAAAAGCAGTATCAAAAATGGGTATTATTAATACTGCAATAGGAACAATTATCATTAAAACAATATTTGAAATACTACCATACAGGCCCTCAGGACCATCAATCTCACTTGAATGATTTGTGCTTAAAATTGAAAGGGCACCCAAAGAAAATCCCAAAAAAAGACTTCCACAGTCTCCCATAAATATTTTTGCAGGTTTAAAATTATAAAGAAAAAAGCCTAGGCATGCTCCTGCAAGTAAAAGAGAGGGTATAATTAATTGTGTTATATTAAAAATATAACCATAGGCAGCTAAAGAAATAGAGGCAACAATCGTAATACCTGAAGAAAGGCCATCCATATTATCTAAAATGTTTACTGCATTTGTCAAAGAAATTAACCAAAAAACACTCAAACAAATAGATAAAATAGGATAATGATACAAATTAATTTTCAATCCAAATCCAACAATGGCAACTATTGATATTAACTGTGCAAGGAATTTCTCTTGTGGAGTTAATTCGATTACATCATCTAACAAACCAATGAAAAAGAAGACAAAAGCACCAATAATCAATAGTAGATATTGTTTTGAAAAATTGATGTCTAATAGAAAAAGCGGGATTATATAACTAAAAAAAATGGCAACTCCTCCATATAGGGCGGTAGGAGACTCGTGCCATCTATCTGGCCTTGGCATAGCAACTAACTTGGCCTTTCTAGAGAAATAAATAATAATAGGAGTTAATATGGCACTTAATAAAAAAGATAGGAAAAAATATCTTATTTGGGTGTCAAAAATAGATAAGGCCATATCACATGGGCCTAGCTCTAAAATATTCAATAGTATATTCTAATATCTTATCTAACGGTGTTGTTGGAACAAAATCTATAAGTGAACGGAGCTTGTCTAATGACGGCACTCTTCTTACCATATCCTCAAAATCTTTTCCATAGGCCTGTTCATATGGAATAAAGACAATCTCTGATTTACTACCAATAAGCCCTTTTATCTTTTCTGCCAAATCAGCTATAGATATCTCTTCTGTACCACCGATATTCACAACTTCTCCGGATCCCTTATTACACTTAATTAGCCTGTAAATGGCCTCTACTACATCACCTACATAAGTAAAGGTCCTTGTTTGCTTACCATCTCCATATACTGTAATTGGCTCATCCCTTAAGGCCTGTTGAATAAAACGAGGGACAACCATTCCATACATTCCAGTCTGTCTAGGACCTATGGTATTGAAACATCTAATTATTATAGTATCGAGTTTTTTCGTTCGATGATATGCAAGTGCTGTAAATTCATCAACCAATTTACTTGCAGCATAACTCCACCTCATGGTACTAGGAGGGCCATAAATAAGATTATCATCTTCTTTTAAAGGGGCATGAGTGTGTTTCCCATAAACCTCAGATGTTGAAGCAACAAGAATTTTCCTTTTATATTTATTTGAAAGTTTAAGAGCAATCTCAGTACCAAGAATATTTGTCTCAATGGCAGAAAGTGCGTTTTCTAATACATATTTAACGCCAACCGCTGCTGCCAAGTGAACAACACAATCGCAGGAAGAGATTAACTCCTCCATTATTTCTACATTTAATATAGTATCTATTACATGAGAAAAGCGGGGATTATCAAAAAGATGAGATATATTATCTAAACTACCTGTAGATAGATCATCTATTACTACTACTTCCTCTCCTTTTTCTAAGAGCAGGTCGCAAAGATTTGACCCAATAAAACCAGCTCCTCCAGTAACAAGGACCTTCATCAATCTCCCCTAGTTAAATTTATAAGTAGCTGTACTTAATTCTACAAATGATAAGGAATCCCTTAAAAATAAAAATCGACAGGACAAATTTTTCTAGTTTTATACCAATCTAAATGCTGTTTCAAGATATTTTTAGACCGTTGAGGCAGTTGGCCTAATTTCCTCCTTTAACATACAACATGCAACTTTTTTTAATAGATTTCCATTATTATCATATGGAATATTTTTGGGATGAAAGATCTTATTCATTACGCAGCCTTCAGGTATCTGTAAAGAAAATAACTGTGTTTCTGTAAGAGGAGACCGCTTAAATAATTGATCATCAATTATTTCATAGGCATGCAAAGGATAGTCTTCACATAAAGGACAGGTATAAACTCTTCCGTTTGGGAAGACAAAAAAATTCTCTGCAACCAATCCGGCACATTCAAACTTTTCTTCAAGATCAAGAAATACCTTGGGATAATGGCAAATCATGCCAAGTTTAGCAGCTTTTTGCGCTACTGCAGGCACTATTTGTTCCCACTTGTCCCATGAAAGTTGAAGGTCATCTTTTCTTTCTTTAGCAGGCTTTCCTCTAATACCAATAACCTGAATAAAAAAACGACTTACACCTAGCTCTTTTAATAAAGAAGGCATATTAGGCAAATCATCAATATTTTGTGAACTACAAGTAAATATGGCACTGATATTAAAGCCAAGCTCTTTTGCCCTTTTAATCCCTGTAGTACAAGTCTCAAAACTTCCCCTTCCTCTAATCATGTCGTTTTTTTCTGGATTGGATCCATCTAAACTAAAACTAAAATAATCAACATCATCTGGGGATATCTTTTCTAATATGTTATTAAAAAGATAACCATTTGTATCTATAGTTATAGAAGCATATCCCAATTCTTTGGCATACTTGATCGCTTCTGGAAGAGCTGGATTTAAAGTTGGCTCACCACCTAAAAAAATAACATTTGTATCTTTTGCCTTATTAATAGCATTCGAACCATCTTTTATTGAAAATAATCTTAACCACTTTTTCAGCGTAGCTAATTCTAAGGTCTTTTTGCCATGTTCCTTTGGATTTATATAACAATGCCTACACCTTAAATTACACGCAGTTAAGATGTGAAAAAAAAGATTTCTAGAGTTAGGCTTAAATTCAACCGTCCTTTTAGTAGTTTCGACACCCATTTTTGCAAAAATCTCCAGGAGATATCAAGCTTGATTTAGCGTATATCTTTCAAGAAGAGTTCCGGAAAGATAGCTATTTTGAGGATTAGAAAAAAACTCCTTAAAAAGATAAAGGCTTTCTTGTCTTAATACATGGGGTACAATTTTATTTCTCATCTTTTTATAAAGTAAAGTCTCATTAGAAAAATTCATACTACAAGCTCCCCCCATTACATCCTCATAAGCATATACAATTTTCTCAATACCACTAATTACAAGTGCTCCTAAGCACATAAGACATGGCTCTAATGTTGTATAGGCTGTTACACCTTTAACATTGTAAGTTTTTTTAGAAAAATCTCTAAGAGCTAATATTTCTGCATGATCTAATTCATTGCACTTAGACCCAATGCTATTCACCCTGCTACCAATCCCTACTATTTTATTGTCTTGCACCAAGACACAACCTACAGGAAATTCGCCCACTTCTAGTGCCTTGCGTGCAAGCTTAATGGCCTCTTTCATCCACTTTTCATGATTTTTTTTGATTTCATCAGACATTTTTTAACAGCCATACTTTTATATATTCTTCCAAGATAAAAGCAGCCTCTGTCTCTTTTTCCATAGCCTTTTGAACTTTTTTTATATCTTCTTCGTTAAGCACGCTATAAAGTCTTTTACACATAAAATTTACACAAATCACATGACGAGCAAATATCAAACAACCATTTTCACCCAAAAACCAACAACCTGTAGGATCAAAAGGCTTCTCTGGAATATTTACACCATAGAGAAGATTGATAAGAAGATTTATCACATCGAATTTATTCTCTATGCCGCTTCCACAACAGCTACCGCCATCTTGCAGGGCACATCTTGTACATTCTCTTACCACCCCTGCTTTTTGCATAGCTTCCCAAGTCTTATAAATACATTCTTTATACTTCTTTAATAAATTTGAAACATGCGTATCTGAAAGTAGCTGTTTGCCAATAGAATCATATAAACGTTTGGCCCATCTCAACTTACAATCAAAAGCATGATCTGCTCCAAACGGTATCTTTGAAATATCAATTTCATTCATAAAAATCTAAAAGTAAATTTAACATAAAATTAATGCTGTAATTTTGGTCAAATTATCATATTATAATGGCTGTTTAAATCTTTATTTT
>CAYMRT010000192.1:0-6488 GCA_964392885.1 uncultured Desulfobacterales bacterium
TGTTATTATAGATAAAAATACGGCTCTATTACCAAGTGGTGCGAGTTTGTTTCCTCCAAAGGCATGACCAAGTGCGGCTAACAGGCATAAACCAGTAGATGTTATTGCAAAGAACGCATAACTAGATATTAATATACCCCATGGTACTTCTCTTGTAACACCATAAATGTGGTGATGTCCTACCACAAAGCCATAAACTCCGACTGCAAGTGCAAGCCCCACAATTCCTAAGGTTACAACTAGTGTTAAGTTTATTTTTGACTTGGCAAGTGCGGGTTCAGCCAATGTTCCTAAAGAAATATTTCCAGCCATGATTAATACCTCCCTTTATAATTTTTTTTTGTTTTCTCCAAATTAGATTGCCTCTGGCTCTTCCATTTCACCCTTATTGCCCAAGGACATGACTGCCAAAAAAGCAGGAATTGCAGAGAATGGTCCAAGGGCTAAAAAAAGGATGAAGCTTACAGTGAACCAGAATACCTCTGAGGCCTTTTCCAAATATGCTTTACTGTTGCTATGGCCTCTTGGATTTGCATAGATCTTCTTGGAGATGTTTGTCAGGGCGCTCATTTTTGTTCTCCTTTCTTTTTGAGTTTATTCAGGCCGCCACCTGAATGAAGGGTATCAGCAGGGCCGCCACCCTGCTTTGGAGCTTGTCCCTTTCGCTATTAAAATTGCATCAGTTGTGCCAATGCTGTTTTTTTATTTTTAATTTTTTTGAAAAATATTTTAAATTCAATATGTTATATTTAAAAATAATTTTTGATGAAATTATTTATAGAAATTTTTGTTAGGTATTTTCTCTAAAATGGACTTATTTTAAGCCAATAATTGTCTTGGCTCAGGCTTATTTTTTGCCCTATATTTTGCCTGATTATTCAATGAAAATTTCAGCATGTTTTTGGGGAAAATGTATCTAAGCTCGATTGATTAAAGAAAAGGAGGGTGATTAATGAAAGATTCGTAAAAATAGGTTGTTTTGCAGGGCGTATTTTGCGCCTAGCATTAAATATATCGTTACAATTACAAGAAAAAAATCCTTTTATTTCAAGATATTACCTTGATGCGCTAATGAATTTATAAACACCATTTTATTGTCTGTTAAATATATTTAAAAAAATATACTCCTTTAACTTGACAATTAGAATTTATAATGTTAGTAGATTTGTAAACTTGCTTTTACTATAAACATTATTATTTCTCTAATCTTTTGGGAGGTGATAGCTTGGGTGGTTAATTAATTTATCAGGGTCAATATCTTGAAATTTGTTCAGGGCTTTTTTGGGGTAGGCCGCCATCTACCTTAAAAACAAAATAAAAAGGAGTTTAAAAATGAAGGGTATAATCTTTTTAGTACTTTGGCTCACCTGTGCAACCTTGCATACTATTTACGACCTTAAAATAAAACCTTTTCTTCAAGCCAAAAAAGACGAATGG
Organism: uncultured Desulfobacterales bacterium; assembly: GCA_964392885.1. Classification (GTDB taxonomy): domain Bacteria; phylum Desulfobacterota; class Dissulfuribacteria; order Dissulfuribacterales; family QOAL01; genus JAADCZ01. Next base: position 1,438 of record CAYMRT010000192.1, read on the forward strand.
GGAGCACCTATCGACTAAACTTTAAAAATTTGATTAGAAAAGGAGTCTTTGTCCCATGTCAAATGGTATAAAAGTTTCAGCTTACAATAAAGATTATTCTTCTGTCTTAGGAAGTTCCCTTGTTTATAATGTAACAATAATGTTTTTGGCGTTTTTGGCTGCTGCAGGCTTAGCGTTTGGTTTTCATGCTATGTATATTGGTCATGAAGCAGCATATGGCGTCACAAGAGATGTACCGTGGGGGCTTTTAATTGCCACATATGTTTTTTTTGTGGTTACATCAACTGGACTTTGTCTAGTTTCTTCTTTGGGGCATGTGTTTGGTTTTGAAAGCTTTCATGAAATTGGGAAGCGAGCAGTATATCTTGCAATTTGTACCATAATTAGTGGCTTTGTTGTAATTGCCTTTGAAATTGAAAACCCTTGGCGGATGGCAATTTACAATATACTTTCCCCTAACCTAACATCTAATATATGGTGGATGGGGACACTGTATGGTGCATATTTATTTTTCATGGTGTCTGAATTTTTCTTTCTGCAAACAAAACAATATAAAGCAGCAGGTATGCTTGGTCTGCTTGGGGTTATATCAGGTATCGCAGCTCATAGTAATTTGGGTGCAGTTTTTGGACTTTTGAATGGAAGAGAATTTTGGCACGGACCTTATATGCCTATATATTTTATAGCTTCAGCTATGATGTCAGGGTGTGCTGCTATTTGTTTTTTTACTTTTCTGGCCCATAAGATTAATAAAATTGAAATTTCTTCTAGGATGCAAAAATCTTTAATGGCTACTGGACGTTTAGGTCTGCTTCTTATGGCCACTCTCCTATTTTTTGTTACATGGAAGGTAATTTCAGGGCTTGCAGGATATCCTCCTGGAAAATTTGAGGCAATGATTGCTCTAGTTAAAGGGCATTATGCTTTAAATTTTTGGGCTGGAGAAATATTTCTTGGAATGGGGTTGCCTTTTTGCATAATTTTAGCCACTAAGGCCCAAAAGCCTTCATGGTTATTTGCAGCAGGACTTATTTCTCTAATAGGAATATTTTTTATGAGATATGATCTTGTGGTGGTGGGCCAACTTGTCCCCTCCTTTCACAGCTTAGGTGTTGAAGGACAAAAACATCTTTTGGCCTATACTCCATCTTTTCATGAAATTATGATTACTGTTGGAGGCCTAAGTCTGTGTGGACTTATGTTTATGTTGGGTGAGAGATTGTTCAATCATAATGACCACTAGAGGAGGGCCTATATTATGGATAATCCTGCAAACGGATGTGTTAAGCCTATAAAAATAAATACACATCAAATATATAAAATGTTGAATATAGAGCCTTCTAGTCTCAGAACATATGAACTAGAGGGACTTATATCACCTTTTTATTTTGCTGGAGAAAGGTTTTTTTCACAAGATCAAGTTGTATGGATTTCATGCATTGAGCACATGATTAATGAAAAGGGAATAAGTATTCCTGGATTGACTAGGCTCTTAAGGCTCTGTCCTTGCTGGGATATTGCAGAGTGCCCTGCAGAAACTCAAAAAAAATGCAAAGCAAAAAGTATTAGCTTATCACTTTTAGAAAACAACAGGCTGTTTTTTAAAACAAAAGAGAAATATGCCAATGAAAATTATTGGCAAGTTTCACCAACTTTAAATTAGCACTTGGGGGGCATGCCCCCAGGTGCGTTATAAAATAGAGTTAATAATAAATTTATAAAAAATAAATTCACCACATCTCACTCTTGCCTTTCTTTTAATATCTAAGTTGCAAATTTGCCTCTCTATCTTGTCTAGCCAGACATTAATTAGCATCCCTTTAAGAACAGGGCGTATTTTAAGTCAATATTTCTGCAAAAAGGAATTGTTTTAAGCCTGATAGCTACAAAAAACTTAAAATAAAAATTTATATTTTAGGTAAAATTAATATTTTTCTTTTAGTTAACACTTTAAAATTAAAAGCAAAATGGGTTTATCTCCTTGATAGGGGAGAATATCTAGCCCTATGGCCTGGCAGTTGCATAATCTACTCAGATTTTTTCAGGAAAGAGGATTGCGCCATAAGTGCTTAAAAGATTGTGCCCTAAAAAAGAATGGCCCTGAGTGGCGGCTCAGGGCCCAAAAATGAGCGCCCTTAACGGGAGGATTGAATACTTCTTTAAATTTTTAGACCGCTAATCATAACTTGTCAAGCAAAAATTTTTTCTAAGGAGAAGGAGGAGTTATCATGGCTAATGCACTTTCTGCTTTAACTGCCTGGGTTGAGCCTAAAATGGCGAAGCCTGGAGTAACTGCCATTGCTTTAGGTTTTTTGGGAGTTGTTTTAGGTGTACTTGCGATTGGAGTCTATGGCTTTATTTATGGACATGAACATTTATATGCAGTAACAAGAGACATTCCCTGGGGGATATTAATTTCTAATTATGCCTCTTTCGCAATTATATCTACAGGACTTGTATTAATTGCTGCAATCAGCCATGCCTTTGGAGGCAATCCATTAGCTCCTTTGGCCAATAGGGCTGTATATCTTTCAATTATAACAATTTTTGCTGCTTTTTTATCAATTGGTGTAGAATTAGAAAGTCCCCATAGGATGCTTCTTTATAATGTTATCTCGCCAAACTTTACTTCTAATATATGGTGGATGGGAACGCTTTATGGATTAGCCGTAGGTTGTATGTTGCTCGAATTTTTTGGCATTCTTACCAAAAATTGGAGAATGGCACTTTACATTGGAGTGTTGGGAGCTCTTGCTGAAATAGGAGCTAACTCGAATCTGGGCTCAGTATTTGCCACGTTAGCTGCAAGGCCTTTTTGGTATGGTGCGCAACTGCCTGTATTTTTCTTGTGCTCCTCTGTAATGTGTGGATCTGCAGCAATAATTCTTTTTACACATTTAGCTTATAAGCTAAGGGGAGAAGAAATAGATAGCAAAACCCTACTGGCCTTAAGAACTGCAGGAAAAATTCTTGCCTTAACCTTATTTTTAATAGCAATTGCTACCACATGGCGTTTCATAATACTTATGACAGATGGAGAACTTTCAAAAATTGCTGCTATGAATTTATTAAAAGGACCATTGGCATCAAACTTTTGGGTATTTGAGACTATAATTGGCTTAATTATTCCGCTTGCTCTTCTTGTTGGCACTCAGCTAAATAATATAACTGCAATGTCTGCTGCCTCACTTATGGCGCTTGTTGGTGGTTTTTTCCAACGTTTTGACCTTGTGGTAAACGGCCAAACAGTTCCATCATATGTTGGATGGGACAATCTTCCAACTTTTCTGCAATATATGCCATCTCCTGCAGAACTTCTTGTGGTGGCAGGTTCTATATCTTTGACTATAGCTGGTTTTTTGTTAGGGGAGCGTTTTTTTGGAAAGGTATTTTCTGAAAGTGGCCATCATTAACAACTAAAAATGAGGGTCTTACATAAGTAAGGCCCTTAAAAAAACTTAAACAAATAAGTTAATAAGAGGAAGGATATGTTTACCGTGCCTACACATGAATCGCAAGGACTTAAGCAATCCTCGGCATTAAAAAAGTCTGCAAAACAAGACAAAATAGACATCGATACTGGCTTTGAAGGAGTTGAGCCAGATAAAGCTATTTTCCCTATTGGAACTGCTGCATCCATGCTTGAAGTTCATCCGAGAACGTTAAGAATTTATGAAGATGAAGGGTTAATAAAGCCTAATAGAAAAGGAGGCAGAAGATATTATAGCTTAAATGATATTCAGTGGATAAAATGCTTGAGACACATGATTCATGACCAAGGTATAAGCATTGCAGGTATAAAAAAACTTATGGAATATACTGCTTGCTGGAATATAGTCGATTGTCCGATGGAAAAACGAAAAAAGTGTACTGCCTATAAGTCCTCAGGGATTGGAATGAAAACAGGTTCCTGATTTTTCTAGCTTTCCATAACCTTATTTGTTATAAACTATATAAATTTTTCTCTTTAAGGCCCTTTATAGGGCATTTTTTATGCGTACAAAAGTCTTAGGCACTCTTTTTATATTATTTTTATTGTATTTTTTATCTGCCTGTAACCCTCCTTATGGGCCTAAGACAACTAGTAGCTGTAAAAATTGTCATACGATTAAAATTGACAAAGCTCACCAATTAGATTGTACCGAGTGTCATCGAGGTAATAGTAGCAAAAATTCTAAGGCATCAGCGCATGAAGGACTAGTTAGATATCCGGCATCCATAAAAAATGCGAATTTCTTTTGCGAACCTTGCCACGAGAAAGAGACAAAATCTGCCTTAAAATCTACTCATTATACCCTTAAAAATGAGATTCAAAAAATTTGGACTGCTTTTTTCCCAAAATCTAATCCCCCAAATCTAACTGAAATTAAAGGCATAAACCAACCAGAGACTAAAGAAGAACTTTTAATGGATCTTTTAGCAAGGAGATGTTTAAGGTGCCATGTATATTACAAAGGAGACACCTATAAAGGTACACACAGAGGTATTGGATGTACCCCATGCCATATGAATTTTGATAGAAAAGTCTCTCATATTTTTCAAAAGCCGACTACAAAAAATTGTCTTTCTTGTCATTATGGAAATTTTGTAGGTTGGGATTTTGTAGGACGCTTTGAAAAAGATTATCCAGAAGATTTTAGGGCCCCTTTAGAAAAAGGGGAACACTTTAAAAGGCCATATGGGGTTGAATGGATTGATATGTCTGCAGACGTTCATTTTCAAAGAGGCTTAACTTGTATAGATTGCCATCTTAGAGAGGAATTTCATCCTTTAGGAACAGGTGCTAAGGTTATAGACTGCTTAGGATGTCACCAACTAATATCTAATAGATTTGGGCATAAAAAGATTAATTTCAACATTATGTGTAACTCATGTCATGCCAAATGGGGTTTTTATGACTTTGGTCAAGATCTTTTAAGAATTGATGATCTTGATGTTGAAGACTGGGCTTTTTTAAAAGTCCAGGGTAGTAGTGAAATAGAAAGGCAGAAAGTTTACATGGCAGACAAAATTCATGGTTTAGATTATAAAGGCATTTGGTTAAAAGGTTA
>CAYMRT010000193.1:0-12843 GCA_964392885.1 uncultured Desulfobacterales bacterium
ATCTGAAAAAATCTCTTTTCAGCAACAGAAATAGGTGGTTTCCTGTTGCCTGACACTCTTAAAAATTGCCCTTCAATTACAAGCTCAAGCGAGGTTGAATCAACACCAGCCAAATCAGCCACAATATATAGGGCTTTTCCATCTTCATATATGTCAACAGCAGGCATCCATCCTATAGGACAGCTTCTTCCAGTAAAAGGCATCCGAAAGAGTTCATCCATTACATCAGTGACTTCTTGTCTTATCTTGTCTAACTCATTAGAAATATTGATTTTAATTATTGGCATACATCACCCTTTATTTCATTGAACTAACACAACAATAAATCAGTTTTAAACTAAAATAGTTATAGCAATCTTTTGACGCAAGACACTTTAATGAAAATTCCTTCTTGACTTTTTCTTCGTTTTGGATTTTAAAGCATATCCTAATTTCCTCCTTGCCCTTTTTAGGGCCAGAGAAAAGACCGAAAGGGGGCGTAACGCATGAAACTTCGCTATTATGAAACCATGTTCCTTCTTCATCCTGAACTCAGTGAAGAGGATCGGAATGACACAGTAGAGAAATATTCACAGATCATTCAAAATGATGGTGGTCAAATAGTCTTCATTGATAGATGGCCTCTTAGAAAGTTAGCATACAAGGTGCAAAAGCAGACTCATGGTTATTATGTGATATTATATTTTGGTGCACCAGGCCATACTATCCAAGAGCTTACCCGCAACTTTCGTATTGATGAAGGCGTAATGAAATTTATGACCACAAAACTTGATGATGAATTTGATATGGAAGAGGCCCAAAAACAGTTTAAAGATAAAGCAACACAGGCCTCAGAAGTAGCCACTGAGTCTAAAGGACAGGAGGAATAAATGGAACAGCAATCCCAACAGCAAACAACACAACAACAAGCCCAGAAACAGCCTACTCCTCAACAAAATCGTTATAAGCGTCGTAGAATATATGTTCGCAGAAAGGTATGTAAATTTTGTGCTGATAAAACGCTGGTATTAGACTATAAAGAGCCCGAACTTTTAAAGGGATTTGTAACAGAGCGTGGAAAGATTTTGCCAAGGCGTGTAACTGGTACCTGCGCAAAACATCAAAGACGCCTTACAAATGCCATTAAAAAGGCAAGAATTATGGCTCTTATGCCATTTACATCTGGACACGCCCTAGAATAATTTTTTCAAAAACTAGCAATGTGAGGCATTTTCTTTCAAAGAATGAATATGATAAAGAGCAAAAAGGTGGCAAAAAAGAGCTAATTGCCGCCTTTTTGCTTGCAATTCCTGCCTTTTGGCCTGGGTTTACATCTATAGCACAGTTTTTTTTGCCTGGAGTTGCGGCAAACCTATTGTGTCAAAATCCTGTAAAACGTTCGTTGACTTTTTTATTTTTTGTTTTTGTGTCTGGTTCCATTTTGGCTATATTTATTTCTGCTCCTAGCGTACCATTAATTTTGGCTCAATCCGTTGTTATAGTAGGAATAATCTTGCTGTCATTAAACAAGGAAATACCAGGTCCTAGTGCACTTATAGCCTTAACGCTCGGTTTAATTATAATGGAGCTGGTATTTATGATGATTCTTACAGGGGGAGATCTTAAAACTCCTTACAATGCCATATTAAATTCCATGCTTTCAGAATATGATAAAGGAGTAGCCCTTTATAGGGAAAGTTATGGAAAGGAACTTCCTCTTCAGATGCAGGAAGTGATACAAAGCATTAGACAGACTTTAATTACATATATGCCTGGCCTTTTGTGTACCTATCTTTTCTTTATTGGTTTTTTAAATATCTTAACATTTGAAAAGCTTTCCGATATCAAAAAGTTGCCAAGACTTGGACCTGACTTTGAAAATTGGCGCATGCCAGAACAATTTGTTTGGCTATTCATATGTTTTGGATTTATGGCTCTATTTCCTCAAGAGGAATATAGTGTAATTGGCAAAAATGGTGTATTTGCAGTGAGCCTTTTTTATTTAATTCAAGGCTTTTCTATCATAAAATATTTTTTTAAAGTATATGAAACGCCTCTTTTTGCTAGAATTTTAATCTACTTATTGATAGGCATACAGTGGTATGGTCTATTATTAGTTGTCTTTACTGGACTTATGGATAACTGGTTTAACATTAGGTCAAAAATCAAAAGAAGCCAAAAGGTTTCTTAAGTATAAGTATTGAGCTGGAGGACTTTGAATATGGAAGTGATCTTAAATGAGAGTATAGAAAGTCTTGGTAAGGCAGGCGATATTGTAAACGTTGCAGATGGTTATGCCAGGAATTATCTGATCCCCAAAGGCCTTGCTATAGTTGCAAACAAGAAAAATGTTGTGCAGCTTGAACGCCAAAGGGCTGCCATTCTTGAAAAGGCTGCAAAAATTAAAGAAGAATATGAAGCATTGGCAAATCAGCTTGCTAAATTGGAGATAGAGATTCCAGTTAAGGTTGGAGAAGAAGAAAAGCTTTATGGCTCTGTTACCTCAATGGATATTGCTAAAGCTATTGAAGAAAAGGGTTATAATGTTGACAGGAAAAAGATTTTGCTGTCAGAGCCAATAAAGGCCCTGGGAGAATACGATATTGATATTAAGTTAAGTCCTGATGTAACGGCTACTGTAAAAGTAAAAGTAGTGCCTGAAGGATAAAATTTTACAGTGAGAACCCTAGGGGTAAAAAGATTAAAGCAAGATGACTTTAGGGTTCCGCCTCAAAATATAGAGGCGGAACAGTGTGTTTTAGGGGGCATCCTCATTGAGGCAGGAGCACTCTTGAAGGTGATCGAGCTTTTAGAACCTGATGATTTTTATAAAGAGAGTCATAGGTTAATCTATTCTGCCATAATTGATCTTTTTGACAGAAATGAACCTCAAGACCTTGTCACCGTACATAATGAGCTAAAGAAAAAGGGGCTTTTGGAAAAGGCTGGCGGCCCATTATATTTGGCAGAATTAACTGAAACTGTTCCAGTTGCTTCAAACATTGACTATTATGCTAGAATAGTTAGAGATAAGGCAATATTAAGGCGCCTTATCCAAAAAAGCTCTGATATTGCCTCTCTTTGCTATGAAGAGGCAGAAGATGTTGATGATATATTGGAATACGCAGAGAGTGCAGTCTTTGAGCTTTCTCAATCAAAGATTAGGCAGTCATTTCATAAGATAAATGACGTATTAAAAGAGAGCATTCAGAAGGTATCTTCACTGTATGATAAAAAGGAGCTTATTACCGGGGTACCCTCTGGTTTTATAGAGCTTGATAAACTTACAGCAGGCTTTCAGCCATCAGATTTGATTATTATTGCAGGTAGGCCTTCTATGGGCAAAACGGCTTTTGCCCTTAATATTGCCCAACATGCAGCCGTTGATCATGGAGTGCCAACTGCAATATTTTCTTTAGAAATGTCGAAGGAACAACTGGCCCTTAGGATGCTATGTTCAGAAGCTATGGTTGACGCCCACAGGGTAAGAACTGGTTTTTTGAGTCAAGATGATTGGCGAAAGCTCTTAGACGCTGCAGACAATCTGTCTAAGACCCCAATATTTATTGATGATACACCTGCACTAAGCGTCCTTGAAATGAGAGCAAAGGCTAGAAGGCTTAAAAGCGATCAGAATATAGGGCTTATAATTGTTGATTACTTACAGCTTATGCAAGGAAGGAGCGGCACTGAAAGACGCGAGCAAGAAATATCAGAGATTTCGAGGGCCCTAAAGGCAATGGCTAAGGAATTGAATGTACCTGTAATAGCCCTTTCTCAGCTTAACAGAAAAGTAGAAGACAGGCCAAATAAAAGGCCCCAAATGTCAGATTTAAGAGAGTCTGGCGCAATTGAACAAGATGCAGATGTAATTGCATTTATTTATAGAGATGAAGTTTATAATCGTGATCCAAATAATCCAAGAAGGGGTAAGGCTGAAATAATAGTTGCCAAACAGAGAAATGGCCCAACAGGTACTGTGCTTCTAGCCTTTATTGGTAAATATTCTTGCTTTGGAAACCTTGCAGAAGAATCCATCCCAGAAGAGGTTATTTAACTATATAGAAGAGACCATTAAAGCCTCTAATGTAGAGGTTGATTTTGAGGCAAAAGAGAGGCTTCTTCTCTATTTCTCTCAACTTTTCTTGTGGAATAAGTCTAAAAATCTTACAGGAATAAAAGAGCCTTCTTTAATGGTTTATAAACACCTTGGTGACACACTTATTTTATTTAGGCACCAGCCTAATGCTATTGAAACTATGCTTGATATTGGTACTGGCCAAGGTGTTCCAGGACTACTTATAAAAATCTTAAAACCACAGTTAAAGGTTAGTTTGGCTGATGCGTCTAAAAAGAAATGTTCTTTTTTGAGGTTTATTATTGCTCTATTAAATTTAAGGAATATTAAAGTATCTGAAAAGAGGATAACTGCACAAGAGCCTCCAAGCATGTTTGAAGATAAAGCTTTTGACTTGATTGTATCTCAGGCAACAGGCACACTTAGTTGGTTGGTGAGAACGGCTCGCCCTTTTTTAAAGGAAAATGGACACATAATTGCCCTTAAAGGGCCAAAAGGCATTTATGAAGTTGAGGAGTTACGATTTTTATATGACAAAAAACAGCCGCCCAAGATAGAAATTATAGATGAGCAATTACCTCTTTTAAACCAAAAAAGGCTCTTAATATCTATTCAGTTTCACAATTAGAAGAGACTATATTTGCAAGTTCTTTGGCGATATCTTCAATTTCCTGTTGATCTTCCCCTTCAACCATAATTCTTATAACAGGCTCTGTACCAGATGGCCTTATCAATATACGGCCTCTTTTGTTAAGAGTTTTTTCATAAGCAGCTTTTGCTTCCAAAAGTCCTGGAATTTCTTCTATAGGTTTTTTCTCTTTTAAACGGACGTTATAAAGGGTTTGTGGATACGTCTCCATTATTGAGGCAAGTTCAGAAAGTGGTCTTTTGGTGCTTTGCATTACAGAGAGGAGTTGAAGAGCCGCGAGAATCCCGTCTCCTGTAGTTATGTGATCCATAAAAACTAAGTGCCCTGATTGCTCGCCTCCAAAATTATAGCCTTTTTCTCTCATCTTCTCTACCACATATCTATCGCCAACCTTTGTCCTTACAAGTCTGCCCCCCATTTTTTCAAGAGCCTTTTCTAAACCCATATTGCTCATAACCGTAGCAACTACCGTGTTATAATTGAGTTTTCTGTTTTCAATCATGTGCTTAGCGCATATTGCCATGATGTGATCGCCATCAACTACATTACCCTTTTCATCCACAACTATCACTCTATCTCCATCTCCATCAAAGGCGATACCCATGTCCGCCCCACTTGATTTAACTAATTCTTGCATAATTTGTGGATAAAGAGCCCCGCAGTTATCATTAATGTTAACGCCATTTGGTTCAACGCCTATCTTTATAACTTCTGCACCTAGTTCCTCAAAAACTGCAGGTGCAACCTTGTATGTTGCCCCATTGGCACAGTCTAAAACGATTTTGAGTCCATCAAGGGTTAGCTCTTTTGGAAATGTGTGTTTTGCAAATACAATATATCTGCCTCTGGCATCATCGATTCTGTAGGCCTTTCCCACATCTTTTCCTGTAGGGGTTTCTTTTTCTAAGATTTGTGATTCCATAAGTTCTTCAATTTGCGCTTCTGTTCTATCTGGTAACTTAAAACCGTCATGGGAAAAGAGCTTAATGCCATTATCATAAAATGGATTATGAGAGGCAGATATAACTACTCCGGCATCGGCTCTCATACTGGCAGTTAAAAAGGCAATAGCAGGAGTTGGCATTGGGCCAACTAAAAGTACATCTACTCCCATAGAACATATTCCTGCAGCCAATGCATTTTCTAGCATGTAACAAGAAAGCCTGGTGTCTTTTCCAATAAGTATTCTAGGGTGACGATTCCTGTTGTTTTTAAATACGTAGGCTACTGCCTTGCCAAGCTTCATTGCTACATCTGGAGTCATGGGATAGATGTTGGCAAGGCCTCTTACTCCATCTGTGCCAAAAAGCTTTCTCATTTTCTTTTACTCCTCTTAATCCAAACTCTTATTTTTTTTGGAGTTATTTTTAGACATTCAAAACCAGGAGGCACTTCAACCTTAGGTTCTAATTTGTAAGTGCCTGGTTTGAATTGAGTTATATCTATACTTGCTTTTATATCTTCAACTTTAAGCTTTTGTAACGAAGGGACCTCTCCACATAGCTTTACAGTGATTTCTGTAGGCCAAATACTTGCTTGATATTCACCTAAGATGAGTCTTACTGGTACATGCCTTATCTTTCTTTCTCCTCTTGCAGGTTTTATATATACAGTTACTTCAAATTTGCTAGGACCTTCTACGCTAATCCGATATTTTTGAAGATCAGGAGTGGTAACTACATTGAAGCTTTTGGTTGCTCCCTTAACGTCAATAGGTGAAAGTTTAAGTTCTTTAATAGAATTTATCAATTTTGCAGGCCCGCTAATTTGAGTTGTAGATGGTTTAACTACAACCTTTTTTACCTCATAGCCAGGAGCAGGCTTGTTTTGTATGATCGCTTTTACAAAGACAGTCTTTCTTAGAAGAGGTTGAATTTCAAAGGTTATAATACTTGGTTTTATCCTTAATACCTTTACTCCCCCTGGCAATGAAAAATCATCAGCAGCCAAGTGAATTACCACCTTTCCAACAGTGGCATCTTTAAGGTTTATGACCTTTGTGAGATTTCTGCTGGCAATATTTTTTATTATACTTCTTGGCCCAAAGACACGTATTTCAATATTAGAAGGAATATCGTTTGCTATTACCATATTAGAGGGAAGGTTAACTATTTCTATTGGAATAGACAGGCCGATTTCTGCCTTTTCTTGGCCTACTACAAAGGACCAGAGAAGTATTGAAAAGCTTAAGGATATAAGCTTTAAGTGCCAATCTTTTACGAAAATATCCTTCCAGTTCATTTCATCTTAACCGAAAACGCCACCATGCCTTATCATTTTCTTCAGTGGCAAAACTGTTATGAAGTATTCTCCTTAAAGTGCCAGGATCCAAATCTCTTGTTATTCTGCCAGCTATAGCCACAGAGATACTACCTGTTTCTTCAGAGACAATAACGCTTACAGAGTCATTTTGTTCTGTAACTCCAATTCCAGCCCTATGTCTGGTACCCAAACGCCTACTGATGGCAGGGTTAGAAGTAAGAGGAAGGACACATCCTGCTGCAACAAGCCTACCGCCTCTTATTATAACAGCTCCATCATGAAGAGGAGTACATTTGGCAAAGATAGTAAGAAGCAGCATTCTGCTTACTTCAGCATCAATTTGGGTACCGGTTTCAATATATTCATTAAGACCTATTGTCCTTTCAAGCACAATAAGTGCTCCTGTTCTACTTTGAGACATCTCTGATGCAGCCTTAGCAACTTCCTCCAAGGCATGAAAGGTTTTAACCTTATATCGTAAAAAGGGGGGCTGTCCAAACTGGGTCAACACCCTTCGGATGTCATCTTGAAAAACAATTACAACCAGTAAAAAGATGGAGCTAAGGGCTGTTCCAAGTAGCCAATGGAGAGTAAATAGTTGTAGCTCTTTGGCAACAAAGTAAATAAAAATGATAACACCAAGGCCAGCGGCCATCTGGACAGCTCTGGTGCCTCTAATAAGCACCATTATCCTATAGATAATGAAGGCCACAAGTAGAATATCTACAATGTCTTGCCATCTAAGTATTGGCAAAAAACTGTGAATGGCCTTCCAGATATCCATTATTTTTTAATTCCTTTCCTATGCTTAAGCACGTCAGCAACTTTTATGGCATCTAACATTGCCCTAACATTGTGAATTCTGACGATAGAAGCTCCATTCAATATGGAAGCTACAATGGCTCCACAGGTAGCAATATCTCTTTCTGCAGGGTTTTCTTTACCTGTAATCTGACCTAAAAAGGCCTTTCGAGACGGACCAATTAGAATAGGTAGTTTAAAACAAGAAAACTCTTTAAGTCCATTTATTATGTCAAGGTTGTCTTCAAAGCGCTTTCCAAAACCGATACCAGGATCTAAGATTATTTTTTCTTTATTGATTCCATTAGACACACAAAAATCAATGCGTTCTTTGAAAAAATCTTTTATTTCTCCAATAACGTCTTCATAATATGGGTCAACTTGCATGTTTTTTGGAGTGCCCTTCATATGCATAAGTACTACAGGAACTCCCCTTTCTGCCACAAGCTTTACCATATCTGGGTCAAATCTAAGGGCACTAATATCGTTTACAATATCTGCACCTTTATTAAGAGCTGTTTCTGCAACCTGTGATTTTGTGGTGTCAATTGAAATAGGACAATTTGAAAAGCTCCTTATGGTCTCTATTGCAGGGATAACCCTGTTTAACTCCTCTTGAACTGATACAGGCTCTGAAAAGGGTCGGCTTGATTCACCACCAATGTCTATTATATGAGCCCCTTCTTCTAGTAACTTTTTGGCTTGTTGATAGATGGCTTCCCCTGATAAGTACTTGCCACCATCAGAAAAGGAGTCGGGGGTCACATTAAGGACCCCCATTATTATGGTCTGTTTTTGCGGATCTAATTCAGTATTTCTGCATACTATTTTGGGCAAGGTCATTTATAAGTCAGGCCACCATTTCTCCTTGATTTTGGCTTTCTTGTCTTTTTTCATCTCTTCGGCATTCAGCAAGTATTGCGTCAATTTCCTCTGCATCTAATGACTCTCTATCCAGAAGAGCTTCAGCTAGCTTATGCAAACAATCAATATTTTCCTGTAATAGGTTTTTGGTTCTGTCATATGCATCTTTTATTATTTTTTCTATGGCCTGATCTATCTTTTGTGCAGTAGCCTCACTATATTCTCTTATGTGGCCAAAATCTCTGCCTAAAAAGACTTCTTCATTTTGCTTGGCAAAGGCAACTGGGCCAAGGTCATCACTCATGCCCCACTCACAAACCATTTTTCTGGCCAGACTAGAAACACGCTCTATATCATTTCCAGCACCTGTGGTGTAGTCTTCAAATATCAACTCTTCTGCAACTCTTCCACCTAGCAAGATAACTAAATTGTTTAACAGATAGGAACGGGGATATGTATGACGTTCATCTTCTGGAAGTTGCTGAGTAACGCCTAGAGCCCTTCCTCTAGGAATAATAGTAACTTTATGAACAGGGTCTGCTCCAGGAAGAAGCTTTGCAGCTAAACAGTGGCCTGCCTCATGATATGCAGTTATTTTCTTTTCTTTATCCGACATGATAAGGCTTTTTCTCTCAACTCCCATTAATACCTTATCTTTAGCCTTTTCAAAGTCGCTCATTTCTACCTTTTCTTTGTTGGCTCGTGCAGCTAGAAGAGCAGCTTCGTTTACAAGATTTTCCAAATCAGCACCTGAAAATCCAGGAGTGCCTTTGGCAATAACAGAGATGTCAACATCATCTCCAAGTGGAATCTTTGCAGTATGCACTTTAAGAATTGCCTCTCTCCCCTTCACATCAGGAACAGGCACCACAACTTGCCTATCAAATCTGCCAGGACGAAGAAGTGCCGGATCAAGCACATCAGGCCTATTTGTAGCAGATATTACAATGACGCCTTCTGAGGTCTCAAAGCCATCCATTTCTACTAAAAGCTGATTGAGGGTCTGCTCCCTTTCATCATGTCCACCGCCAAGGCCTGCACCTCTATGCCTACCTACAGCATCAATTTCATCAATAAAGATAATGCAAGGGGCGTGTTTTTTAGCCTGCAAAAACAAATCGCGTACTCGACTAGCACCAATTCCAACAAACATCTCTACAAAGTCAGAACCGCTAATGCTAAAAAATGGCACGCCTGCTTCTCCTGCAATTGCTTTGGCAAGTAAGGTCTTTCCTGTGCCTGGTGGGCCAACTAGAAGAACTCCTTTTGGTATTCTGCCTCCAAGCTTTGTAAATTTTTTAGGATCTTTTAAAAAATCTATCACTTCTGCAAGCTCTTCTTTTGCTTCATCAACTCCTGCTACATCTTTGAAAGTGACCTTGATGTTCTCGCTATTTAGCATCTTGGCCTTGCTCCTTCCAAACGACATAGCCCTTCCACCGCCTGCTTGCATCTGGCGCATGAAAAAGATCCAAACACCTATTAATAAAAGCATCGGGAACCAGGATATGAGCAAGGTTAGATACCAAGGAGTCTCTTCTACAGGCTTTACCTGAATTACTACACCCTTTTTCTTAAGCTCTGGTATTAGATCCTTGTCTTGAAAAGGTATTGCAGTTCTAAATTTGGTTTGATTTTCAAATATACCTTCTACCTTTTCATTTTGGATAACTACCTTTGCAACCTGTCCTTTTTCCACATAATTCAGAAAATCACTATACGTTATTTCTTGAATATTAGTTTGTGGTTTATTGAACAGATTAAACAAAAAAACAACAACCAAGCCAATTACAAGCCAAAGACTTAAGTTCTTGTAAAATGTATTCAAATATTAGTCCTCCGTAATTTTAAATTTTGAAATAAACCCTTTAAAATAAACAAAGCATAGGAGTAAATGCAACCAAAAAGAGTTTTTTAATTTATTGTGAGATGGCAAGTTGCAAGATCTCTACAAATCCCTTTGGTTGCCAGTAAATTTTAATAACTTTATCGCCGTTCACCTTGTAATGGTCGCTTATTTCAAGGTTGCAAATGGCAACTATTTCTCCATCTTTTTCAACAATGGGCAACAAGTCCCTAAGAATTTTAGGCACATGCCTATTTATCAAAAAGTCTTTAAGTTTTATAGAGGTGTTAAAGCCAATTGGCCAAAACCTATCACCTGCTTGCCTATTTCTGATAATAAATGGAAATCCCACCTTGTTCTTATCTAAGTATAATGCCTTTGGAGATTTTTTGACACAAAAATTTGCCTTATCCAGTTTGCTTAACTCCTCTATATATATTTCTCCTAAATCTCCTTCTAGCTCAATCTTACATGGGCCTGTTATTAATATGCCCTTTTTAAGATTAGCTTCTTTAAGCCTTGCCTTAAAATCATCCCACTCTTTAATAAAAAAAATAAAATTATTACATCTCAATATGCAAAAGTTATAGGGAAGATTGTAATAACCTGAAGGATTTTCCGACAACAGCAACTTATCTGCAGATATAAGGTGATCTGCAAGCAGCCGTCTTTCATTAAATCCAAGTTCAGACAAAGCCATTTTAAATACCCTTCGTCTAATTGCAGAAGGCTCTTTAGTTAACTTTTCTTTGTCAAAGATTTTTATCTTTTCACTAAGTTTATCTGGCTGAACCTGACATCTTCTTTTTGCACTAAAGGAGAGTCTTTTTAAGACCTGTTCATCTTCTTGCAATAAAAGGCCTGTTCTATAAAGAGTTTCCACAATAGAGGGATTAAACTCTTTTTTAATAATGGGCAATAAACGGTGGCGGATCTTATTTCTTGAATATTTTATTGTCAGATTAGATGAGTCAATAACATAAGGGATTTTAAATGTTGTAAGGTGCCTTAGTATTTGGTCCTTTTGTGCAAAAAGTAAAGGCCTTATAACTCCATCTTCCCGCTTGGGTAAAATTCCGCAAATTCCTTCTAGTCCTGCGCCTCTTATAAGTCTAAAAAGTATTTCTTCTGCCTGGTCATCAGCAGTATGACCTGTTGCAATAAAATCAATGTCATTTTCTTTCTTTATTTTTTTTTAAAAAATTATATCTCAAAACCCTAGCTGCCTCTTGAATGCTAAGCCCCTTCTCTTTAGCTAGAGCTTTAACGTCTCCTGTTCCAAGAAAAAATTCTATTTTGTTCTCTTTACAAAGTTGTTCTACAAATACAGCTTCTCTATTTGAGCTTTCTCCTCTAAGGGCATGATTAAAATGGGCAACTTTTATATCAAGTTTCCAAGTTTTTTTTAGGAGAAAAAGGAGATTTAAAAGACAAACTGAGTCAGGGCCACCTGAGACCGCTACTAAAATGGAAGCATTTTTGCCAAAAAGACCCGCCTTTTTGATGAACCCCTTAAATTCTTTTAAAAGCTTTGATGAAAACCCCTTAAAAAGGGAAACAGAAGGGGATGAACCATCCCCAGAATTTAGCAAGCTCAACCTCCGCCTCTACTAAAGTTTACTGCTCTTAGGATGTCAAGCGCACTCGCAGCTCTTACAGACATGACCCTTGCCTTTAACACCAGATCCTTGCCAGCAGCAGGGTGATTAAAGTCTGCAAGCACACTATCATCCTTGATTTCTTTTACTGTAAAACGAACAGGATGGCCATGACTGCCTATTTCCTCATAGATTTCACCTTCTTTAAGAAGCTGAGGATTCTTTAGGTCTGATAGAGGGATTTCATTTACCAATTTTTCATCATAATGGCCAAAGGCCTGTTCAGGTGGGATTGTAACTTCTACTTCTTCTCCTTCTTCCAGTCCAAGTATTGCCTTCTCAAGGGCAGGAATGACAGGCTCCCTTCCATAGAGAAACTGAGCTTTAAAAACTCGAGATAGCTCAGGAGGAGTCTTCCCCTCTTTAACTTCAAGCATATATTGAATTTCTACAACTGTATCATTTTCAACCTTCATGATCATACCTCCATTATTTGGAGCTATTTTAATACATAAAAAAAACTTTTAAAGATTATTAAATGAAGAAATTCTCTAAGCTCATCTTAATATAGATTGTGTGGACTTTACAACAGAGAAAAAAATGGTTATAGAGCTAATGAATATTAGCCCGCCCATAGCTCAATTGGATAGAGCAACGGACTTCTAATCCGTAGGTTCGGGGTTCGAGTCCCTGTGGGCGGGCCAGAAAAGGCGTGAAAGGGTTACAGGCAAAAAACTGTAACCCTTTTTTCTTGTGGCTGTGAGCA
>CAYMRT010000194.1:0-1948 GCA_964392885.1 uncultured Desulfobacterales bacterium
GCCCAGAGACTACCTGAAGCCCACCCAAGATAATAGTTATTATATAAATAGTACCTGCAAGGGCATTGTGACCAAGACGATGTTCATGGCTATCTGAAATATACAGATAATATTTTAATGTACTAAAAAGATTCTTTATATTTTTAGGTGTAACAGGAGCACTATCCCAGAGCTTTTCCTGTTTATTTCCCAAAAACCATAAAAAGACCCTGACACATACAGCCCCCATAAAAACAAAACCAGTAACAAAGTGAATATATCTCATATTGGCCATTATAAAACTTCTACTACCTTCAAGAACAGTATTGCTCCATGGCCAATGTATGTAAAGTCCAGTTACCACCAATACACATATAGAGATGGCAAAGGCCCAATGGAAAAGCCTAAAAAGAACTCCCCAGGCCAAGTGTTTTTCATACATGGTGCACCTCCTTTATAGCACCTTGACCCTTGAAAACTCTCTACCTGTTGGATCAAGGCAGTGAACAGCACAGGCAATGCAAGGATCAAACGAGTGCACAGTCCTAAGCACCTCCAGAGGCTTTTCAGGATTTGCAACAGGATTTCCAACAAGAGAGGCTTCATATGGCCCAGGTTTACCTTTATCGTCTCTTGGGCCTGCATTCCATGTTGAAGGAACCACACACTGATAATTCTTTATCTTGCCATCCTCTATAACAATCCAGTGCGACAAAGTCCCTCTAGGTGCCTCATGAAAACCAAACCCCATTTGCTGACCTTTTGGAAAAGAAGGAGGATTAAAAATCTCAAGATCTCCTCGCCCAATATTATCAACCAATAATTGCCAGTGCTTTATTGCCAGATCTGCACAAATAGCAGCTCTTATAGCCCTTCCAAGATGTCTGCCTGGAGTAGAGTGAAGGGCCTCAACGCCAACATTTACACCAGCAATTGCACTTACTTTATTTAAGGCAAAATCAACATATTTTTTTGTCAAATCATGGCCTAATGCGTACCCTAAAAGCACCTGCGCCAAAGGCCCAACCTGCATAGGCTCGCCCTTAAACCGAGGAGCCTTTATCCAAGAATATTTCCCATTTGGCTGAAAATCAGTATAGTTAGGTACAGTCTCTTCTTGGAAAGGTGATTTGGTCCAGTCACCATCATACCAAGAATGAGCTATACATTCAGTAATGTTTTCCTTAAAGTATGGATCGTTAAAATTCTTAAATGGTGTTGCCTTAGACAAATCTCCGTCAAATATTGTTCCTCCAGGTAAGTCAAACTTAGTTCCTTTAGTGTCTAATGGCATATCAGGCACTGCTAAATAATTTTTAACCCCTGCCCCATATTTAAGCCAATCTTTATATAATGCTCCAATTGCACATACATCTATAAGATATACCTTGTGCACAAACTCCCTCACCTCTTCAGAAAGCTGTTTTATCCAATACAGCCTTTCCATATTGAGAGCAGCCTCATTTTCAGGATTGATGGCAGTTGTCACCCCTCCTACAGAGAGATTTTGAATATGAGGATTTTTCCCGCCTAAAATTGCAATTGCAGAGTCTGCCTTTCGTTGATAATCAAGGGCTTCAAGATAATGAGAAACTGCCATAAGGTTTACTTCTGGAGGAAGCTTCATGGCAGGATGCCCCCAATAGGCATTTGCAAAAGGTCCAAGTTGACCACTAGCTACAAGATCTTCCAGTTTTTTCTTTACTGCCTTAAAGCGATCAATACTATTCCCTGGCCAGTCAGACAGACTCTGTGCAAGTTTTGCAGTCTCTTTAACATCTGCTTTTAGGGCAGACACCACATCCACCCAGTCAAGAGCAGAAAGAACATAAAAATGAACGATATGATCGTGAAGGGCATGAAGAGCAAGAATAATATTTCTAATATACTGTGCATTTAAAGGCACATCCATACCCAGTGCATTTTCCACAGCCCTGACAGATGCTATTGCATGAACAGTGGTACAGAC
>CAYMRT010000195.1:0-5588 GCA_964392885.1 uncultured Desulfobacterales bacterium
GAATATCATGCAACCTTACCTGAAATTACAATAGCAGCAGCAATTTGGGGAATAGGGGCATTAATACTTACTGTACTTTATAAAGTTGCCCTTGATGTAAGAGAAGAAGAAATAAGAACTTAATCTTTTGATTTGTGGATAAATAAAAGGCGACCAACTGGTCGCCTTTTTTCTTTTTTATTTATTATAAAAGTCACAAATCATCTTTTGTTTTAACTTTTCTATTTCATCGCTATATTCTTTGGCTGGCAATGCAATTCCACAAAACTTGCAGACAACCCTTGCATTGGTTCATCTACCTTCAATTTGGGCGGTATTTTTACCACAGAATTTACATCTTAGAAGTGGTTCTTCTGATTGGTTTTTCATTCTATTCATAATAAAAGTTAGCTTATTTTTTATTTAACCATGTAAACAACGGCCTTTTATGTTAATCTATATACAGATAAGATTCCATAATTTAGTTTAATTTAGTAAAAAATTTGTAGTTATAAATTTAATAAAATATATTTTAAGGTCTTAAATTATAGTTGAAACAAGAGTGCGAAATGTATTTTTGTGATCTTTATAGAAAGAAGTTGATAAATTTATAAAGCTTTTAAAAAGTTAACAAACTTAAATAATAAATAGGAGAAGGAAATGCCACAAAATCCAATAAAAAGCGGTGACTTATCTGAGATAATAGCAGATTTAGAAAAGGAAACAAAAGAAAATCCAAATTCTGTAATAGCTCATCACAGACTTGCTTTAGCATACTGGAGAGCCAAAAGAACGGATGAAGCTATCTCTGAATTTCAAAAGGCTTTAGAAATTGATCCCACTTCATATGAAATAAGAATTAATCTTGGTACGCTTTTTTTCCAGCTAGGAAGGATAGAGGAGGGGATTAGAGAAAACAAAGAGGCTTTAAAAGCCCATCCTGGCGCTGCTGATGCCATGGCAAATATTGGTTCTGCTTATATGCAGCTTGGAAAGTTTGATGAGGCTGCCAACTATCTTGAAGAGGCTTTAAATATAAAGCCTGAAATGGTACCAGCGCTTGTAAATCTTTCCTCTGTTTATGTTGAGCTTGATAAGTTGGCTGATGCAGTAGCCTTAGCTGAAAAAGCTGTTAGCCTCTCACCTAGATTTGGTCTGGCTTATAACAATCTTGCTGTGGCTTGTTATTTTAGCGGTGATTATAAAAGGGCTAAAGAAGCTATGGATAGAGCAAAGGAACTAGGCTATCCAGTCCATCCGGATTTTGAAAAAAAGGTAAATGAGAAGGTATAATAAGCATTAATTATGTCGATACAAAAAGCACTTCATAGCCCAAGATGTCCATTTTGTACTCAAAAAATACCTCGACCGCGTCAAGTTGAGCCTAAAAGATTAGGTGATTTTGATTATGGTGTGTGTGAGTGTGGAGCAGTATTTGTCCATGATGTAACAGGTCATAATTTAGGAGCTGCAATGGTAGAAGCCCTTGGTTTTGCATGTGATGATGACTGGGATTTAGCCTGGGAGCTTATGCCGGAAGACGATTACTTAGATGCTCTTATTGAAGGATACGACATTCATCGTCATGTTGTTTTCCCTAAAGGCTATGATCAAGAAGGTAATAGGGTGCGAGGGGCATTAAGTTTTATTCGTTTAAAAGATGATCTCAGAGCACTTAAGCATGGAGGAGTTAAAAAAAAGTTTGATTTAGCTAAAGAAAAGCCTTCTTTTTTTTCTAAAAAAGACTCTTCCCCTATAGATAAAAAACCAATTAAAAAGAGATATTCAAAAAGAGAGGTTGAACAATTAGTAAAAAAAGCTGATGTTAAAGCACTTGTACAGATGGCACTTGATGATCCATTAGTACTTAGAAAAATGCAACGTCTTCTTTATTCTGCTGATTTGGACAAGAGGTGGAAGACAATATTGACATTGGGGGCAGTAGCAGGTGCCATTAGTCATCACAATCCTACTATAGTGGGTGATCTTTTGAGGAGACTTCTTTATTCTGCAAATGATTCGGCGGCTACTAATTGGGGTGCTATTGAGACAGTTGGAGAGATAATTAGAAATCAGCCTAGTCTTTATGGCTCATTTGTAAGACATATTCTCGGACTTATTAATGACATACCTTCTAGGGCTGCGATCCTATGGGCAATAGGCAGGATTGGTGAATTACATCCAAAGCTTGTTAGGACAAATTCTTTTTTTGTGCTTTTTGATTTATTAGATTCTGATAATCCTGAGATTAGGGGGCATGCTGTATGGGCCCTTGGACAAATAGGTGCTAAAGAGGCTTATAATGCTGTTACCAGATTATTAAATGATGATGAAGAATTTTGTCTATTTGATGGTGAAGATCTAAAGTACATTAAAATAAGTGAGGTGGCACAGACAGCACTTTCAAAAATGAAGAAACAGGAAGGGAAAGACATGACTCAGCAACAAGATGAAAAAAATATTTCAAAATCTGAACCTGAAGAGGTTATAAAAGCACGACAAATATATCAAGAGGCAGAGATATTAAAAAATAGGGGGCAATCGCTTGATGCTTTGGCTAAGTTTGAAGAAATATTGGCGGTTTTTGATCATTATGGATATGAGGTAGAAGTTGCAAATATTTGTGAAAAAATTGGTGACCTTCATGTAATGAGAGGAAATATGAAGGCTGCACTTTCTCCTTATAAGAGGACATTGGCTATTTGTGAAAAAAAACAAGATCCAATTAGCACTGTTATTATGCTTGAAAAGGTGATTGATATTTATAGGCATTTGGAGGAGTACAGCAAAGCCCTTCCTTATTATATGAGAGGACTTGAACTTGTTGAAAATTTAAGTGATGTAAAACGTTCTGCCCTTTTTTTGACAGGTATTGGAGATATTTATGAAAGAGAAGGTAAGGTTGAAGATGCTATTGATGCATATAGCTTGGCAGAAAAGCTTTTAAGAAATATGGGAGCTAGAGAAAAGGCGGATCTTTTGAAAAATGGAATTGAACAATTAAAAAAACGCTTGAAAGAGAAATAGCTTAAAAGAGTTTGTCTTCTAGTAATGTATCTGCAATGGTAATTCTTTTGGTGTAATGGACCTTAGAAATTTTCATGCTAAGCTTAAGTAATTCATGTTGAATTATGTGTAATCTTATTGTGGGATAGGAGCGACCAGGTTCAAAGCCTGAAAGTGAGCATGCATGGCCTTTCCCGTAAATTTCTGTTGGTATGCCATAGGTACGGCAATTAACAGGTCGTAGTTTATAAAGAAGGCATTCATTATCTCGACTTAAAAGGGGGCAGGGTATTTTTACTTTTGAGATATCTAGTTTTTCTTCTATAATTTTTTCTTGCCATAAGCGTTTTGCCTCTTTTGCACGATTTAGGCAGTATTTTTTTGTTTTTTTACCAAGGGTAGAAAATGCCTTTTTAATGGCTGCTGCTTCAATCAGTGAAATATCAAATGCAGCGTAACAGCATTCGCAACAACCTTTTTTGCACTTAAACTCTTTAGGAAAGTTATTTGCTACCTGTTTAAAAGTTTGATCAATCTGTTTATAAAGTTGTAATAATTGTTTTTCCATAATTAAATAGTCCCTATGAAAACACAGCATAATGGATCGCAAAAAGAATGCAATAGGTGCGGAAAGTGTTGTATTAGAGGTGGGCCCACTCTTCATAAAAGAGATAGAGATTTAATTATTTCAGGTTATTTAGCTCCTAGCGATTTAATACTTTTTAGGAGTCATGAAATAGCATTTGATCCTATTTCTGATAAATTAATTTTTCTAGACACTGAGATGATAAAAATAAGAGGGAAAAAAGGCTTAGGAGAATGCAAGTTTTATAAAAGAGAGGGTTCACAATGTATTATTTATGAGCAAAGACCATTAGAGTGTGTTGTATTAAAATGCTGGGATACTGGTGATATTGAAAAGATATTGCTTAAAGATTTGTTGATTAGGGAAGATTTTATACCAAAAGATTCTTTATTGTGGAGAATAATTGAGGAGTATGAAAGGACCTTCAATTTGCTTTTAATAAAAAATACCCTGAATAGCTTAAAAAAAAGAGAGAGAGACGTTTTTTTAAATGATCTTTTCAAAAAAGATTTATTGTTTAGAAAAGAGTTGGTTAAAGAGCTAAATATAAGGCCTGATGACTTACTTTTTTTCTTAGGGCGTCCATTGTCAGAAATTTTTCAATAACCAAAATAAAAATGAATGAAAGTTCATTTATTAAAGAGCTGCCAAAAAGAATTGATTTGTCTATAACTATTTGATTTTATAGAATAATAAAGTAAATAACTTTGTTCCTTTCAAGTAAATTAATTTTACCCTTCGTGATATTTGGGGGTTGACAAGGAATGTAGAACAATATTATAAAAGTTTTCACGCATTAGAAGATTTAAAGCGAATGAATCTTCATTTATTTTAGTCCGAAAACGAAGAAACGGTCAAAATGAAAATGCAAAAGAGAAGTTTTGAAAAAAATACCTAAGGAGGGAGATTTAAATGGCTGATGTCAAAAAGCATGACACCCCCATGTGCGATGAGCTCAAAAAAGGGCCATGGCCAAGTTTCGTTGATGACATTGAGCAGAAAGGTTTAAAAGGTAAACAGGCCTGTTTAGACCTTCTGGGGCAGCTTGAGCTTTCTTATGTTCATAAGGAAACTCACTGGAAGCACGGCGGAATAGTAGGAGTTTTTGGTTACGGTGGTGGAGTTATCGGGCGTTACTCAGACGTACCTGACAAATTCCCTGCAATTGCTCACTTTCATACCATCCGTGTTAACCAGCCTGCAAGTAAGTTTTATAACACTGCATACTTGAGAAAACTTTGTGATATGTGGGATCATAGAGGTAGTGGTATGACAAACCTCCATGGTTCTACTGGCGACATGGTCCTCCTTGGAACTACTACTGATCAGCTAGAGCCTGTATTTTTTGATCTTACTCACCAGATGGGTGTGGATTTAGGTGGTTCTGGATCCAATCTTAGGACCCCATCATGTTGTATTGGTAAGGCTCGCTGTGAGTGGTCTTGTTTGGATACTCAGGCAATTTGCTATGACTTAACCCAAACTTATCAGGACGAGCTCCACAGGCCAGCATTCCCATATAAGTTTAAGTTTAAGGTATCTGGTTGTCCAAATGACTGTGTTGCTGCAATTGCTCGTAGTGACTGCTCTATAATTGGTACTTGGAGAGATGATATTAGGATTGACCAAGAGGCTGTAAAGGCATATATAGGTGGCGAACTAAAGCCAAATGCAGGTGCCCATAGTGATAGGGACTGGGGTGCCTTTGATATTCAAAAGGAAGTGATCGATCTTTGTCCAAGTCAGTGTATGTGGATGGAAGATGGCGAGCTTAAAATTGACAATCGTGAATGTACAAGATGTATGCATTGTATCAATGTAATGCCTGAGGCACTTCGTCCAGGTACAGATACTGGTGCAACTATTTTGGTTGGTGCAAAGGCTCCTATTCTTGATGGTGCTCAACTTTCCACCTTGGCAATTCCATTTATCCGTATGGAACCTCCATATGATGAGTTTAAAGAGTTTGTAGATAAAATTTGGGATTGGTGGATGGAAGAAGGTAAAAACAGAGAGC
>CAYMRT010000196.1:0-4523 GCA_964392885.1 uncultured Desulfobacterales bacterium
AGCCTAGCCTACTACCCGTGAAATATAAATGAATACTCATTTATTTATTTTTACAAATGAATCTCCGCTCAGAAATATCAAGGAATTTATATTCCCTAAAAGAAAAAATGTCAAGCGAATTATATAAAAGAGAATTAATTAGATTTATTGGTGCCGGGGGGGGGATTCGAACCCCCACGGGCGGTTGCCCACTACCCCCTCAAGATAGCGTGTCTACCAGTTCCACCACCCCGGCTTTTCTTCATAAATTCGGCTACTTATGAGAATCTAGTTTTTCCCCAGCTTTAGATGTTGTACCTTTCTCTACACTGCGCCTTGCCTTATCTATAGGTACAACCTTTGCTTCGTTTTTAGCATTATCCTGAGCATCTAGTTTTGAAGAAGGATTCGTTTTTTGCACATCCTTCTCTTTTTCAACATTAGATGTTTCAGGTACCATAGTAGATTTTTCTGTAATAGGTTGATTTACAGGAGCCATTGGTACTTGCTGCACATTATGCATAACAGATTCGCCACGCTTTTGGATCGATAAATACGTTAGCGATAATGAAGTAAGCATGAATATAATTGCACATACTGTTGTTATCTTACTAAGCAATGTTGCAGGACCTGCACTTCCAAAAATAGCCTCGCTGGAACCAAAAACAGCTCCAACTTCAGCACCCTTGCCTTGCTGCAAAAGAACCGTTACCACAAGTATTAAGCATGTTATTATATGTATTACAATTAAAAGACTCTGCATTTATATATTCTCTCTTGATTCAACTGGCATCAAAATTAACAATTTTTATAAAATTATCAACCTTTAATGATGCACCACCTACAAGTGCACCATCCACATCTTCTAATAATAAAATATCTTTGGCATTTGTAGGCTTGACCGAGCCACCATACAATATTCTTATTTCTTGTGCAATAGTTTCTGTACTCAAGGTAGAAATTTCATCTCTTACGAATTTATGGGCATTCTGAATCTGCTCAAGCGTAGCTGTCTTTCCTGTTCCAATAGCCCATACAGGTTCATAAGCCACTGTCACCATAGAAATTTCTGACTCGCTCAAAAGACTCAACCCTTTTCTAAGCTGGGTTCTAAGAACAACCTCTGTCTTGTCTTCCTCTCTTTCTTGCAAGGTCTCGCCAATACAAAAAATAGGTTTAAGACCATAATCTACTGATGCCTTAACCTTTTTTGCTATAAGCTCATCATCTTCCTTAAAGATATGACGTCTTTCTGAATGACCTAATATCACCCACTTGACGCCTACTGCTTTTAACATTAAAGGTGAAACCTCTCCTGTATAAGCTCCCTCTTTTTCATAAAACATATTTTGGGCTGCAACCTCCAAAGGGCTATCAGCAGACAAACGCACCATTTCTGATAAGCAAATATAATTAGGTGCTATTATGATCTGGCGATCATTATAGTTTGCAATAAGAGATAAAAACTCTTCTAAAAAATCTTTCATCTCAGAAAGCGTTTTATACATCTTCCAATTTGCTGCAATAATCGGCAATCTATTCATAAAATTATCTCCCTTCTAGCCCCCGCACTTTTCGAGCGCTTCAAAACCAGGCAACTTTTTCCCTTCAAGAAGCTTTAAAAAAGCTCCTCCACCAGTTGAAATATATGATACATTATCACTCTCTCCAGCTTTTTTAATAGCAGCACCAGTATCTCCACCGCCAATTATGGAAAGGGCTGAACTTGAGCCAACTGCTTTAGCCAACTCAAAAGTACCCCTTGAAAAAGGCTCAATCTCAAATGCCCCAACAGGTCCATTCCACACTATTGTTTTTACCTCTTTTATAATATCCTTACATAATTTAACTGTATCAGGCCCTATATCTACTATCATTTTATCGTTTGGGATATCTTTAATAGATACGGTTTCATAATCAGCGTCAGAGGAAAGTGTATCAGAAACAACCACATCTATAGGCAAAATAAATCTTACCTTGGCCCTTTCGGCCTCATCAATAATATTCTTTGCCGTATCAACCAACTCATCCTCAACCAAGGACTTACCCACATTTACTCCCTTTGCAACCAAAAAGGTATTTGCCATAGCCCCACCAATAATAAGGCTATCAACCTTTGGTAAAATGTTTTCAATAGCTCCAAGCTTACTCGAAACCTTTGCCCCGCCTAAAATTGCAAGGAAAGGTCTTTCTGGAGACTCCATTGCCCTTTCAAAATAAGTAATTTCTTGTTTCATTAAAAAACCAGCACCACAATCAGACACCCTTTCTGGTATGCCAACAACTGAAGCATGAGCCCTATGAGACACTGCAAATGCATCATTTACATAAATCTCACAAAATCTTGCCAAGGCATCTGCAAATTCCGGGTCATTTTCAGTTTCACCCTTATAAAACCTTAAGTTTTCTAACATTAAAATTTCCCCTGACCTTAGCTCACTTGCCATTTGCTCAACCTCTTTTCCAATACAATCAGGGGCCATCTTAACCTTTATCCCAATTAGGCTACCCAACCTCTCCGCAACTGGAGCCAAGCTAAATTCAGGCCTTTTTTCCCCTTTTGGACGGCCTAAATGAGAAGCTACAATCAGTTTAGCTTTATTTTGAAGAAGATATTTTATAGTTGGAAGAGCAGCTTGAATTCTTTTATCATCTGTAATCTGCCCTTTATCGAGAGGCACATTAAAATCTACCCTTAAAAAGACACGTTTATCTTCTACTTTAAGTGAATCAATATACTTTATCATCTTCTTCTATCCTCTTTTATTTATCGCTAAGGCCTTTAATAAAAAACTCTTGCTACCGCTCTATAAAGCTATAAAAAAGAATATATGGCTAAAAGATAACTATACCATTGAATCAGCAATAGAAGTTGTCCTTTCCCCGAGCAAGTTAGTATAACTTCCAAGTTCATTATCATACCACCCATAAACTACTACTTGGGTTACAGGCACGCTTATAGTATCACAAATAATCTCAGTTGATTCTTCTAAGCCTCTGCATGCCTTTCTTGGGTCAATCTGAATAGCTGCGGTTCGGGTGTGAGTCTCAGTACCTTCAATTATCGCAGCAGCAGAAGGCATACCAATTATATCACTTGATACATGTTGGGTCTCTGTATAAATAAGCCTACCTTTCATTGGTCCCTCAGCAGCTCGCTTATATATATCATTTATTATGCTTCTATTGATTGGATCTTCCAGGCTCTCATCATGAATTGTAAGCACTAACACAATCAACGAACCTGTATTTGTTGGGATACGAACAGATTCAGCAATAAAGCCTATATTTTTCATCTCAGGAATTACTAAAGCCAAAGCCTTTGCTGCACCAGTTGTTGTCAAAATTATGTTATTAAATATGCTCCTATTCTTCCTTAAATCAGAAGCACCAGCCTTTGGAAGACGGTCAAGCACTTGCTGACCCCCTGTTGCAGCATGCACTGTTACCATAGAGGCAGAAAGAATCCTATTTGCTCCAAAATGATCAAGAATAGGCTTTACCATATAAGACAAACAGGTAGTAGTACATGAAGCACCAGAAATCAGTTTGTGCTTTTCAGGGATATAATCATCTTCATTTATGCCCATAACAGTTGTAACAGCATCTTCTGGCATTTCTGCAGCCTTATCTTTTATTTTAAAAGGCGCAGACAATATAACCTTTTCCGCACCAGCCTCTAAATGTCCTCTGAGACTCCCCTTTGGATGATCAGCAGGTAAAGTTGGATCTCTAAATACACCTGTAGTATCCACAACAAGCCTTACATCATGTTTTGCCCAATCTATGTCCTTTGGATTTCTACTTTCTCTCAAAATGGTAACAGGTACACCATCAACAGTCATAGTGCCCTTTGATTCATCTAAATTTTCAATTACTCTTGGGCATTTATGACCATAAAGATATGCACCAAGCCTTCCATAGGTACTATCCATTTCAATAGCATGTGCAATATCTTCTAGCCCTTTACCTACCTGTCGACCAATGTTTATAACAATTTCAGAAAATGTCTTTTTACTTACATGATACCAAAGACTAAGCTTTCCTATCCTGCCAAGACCATTTATTCCTAACTTCATTGGGCGAGTCTCTGTTGACATTTAGACACCTCCAATAATCTTTTTGATTATTATTTCTACTTTGCAGATACTTATAATCAAATTTTTAAGGCTTCTTATAAAAAAAGTCTAGATAGTATTTTTTTAAAATATCGAACTATCTTCTTCTGTCTTTATTTTATGCTTCCCCAGATAAACAAATCCATTTTTACCATCTATGCTTATATAATCTCCAGATCTAATTTTATGACCATTTATTTCTGCAATGCCTTCAAACTCATACACCCTCATCTGTTCACAACCAACAACACAGGTCTTATCTAAGCGAAAGGCAACAATAGCTGCATGAGATGTCTGGCCACCCTTTGCTGTAAGGATTCCATCTGCTGCAGAAATTTCCTTAATATCATCTGGAACAGTATCTGATCTAATAAGTATAAGTTTTGTATCAGGCTCCTTTGATCTGATGGTTTCAATTTCAGAAAG
>CAYMRT010000197.1:0-4569 GCA_964392885.1 uncultured Desulfobacterales bacterium
TGTCCTTACAAGTTGTTTGGAGATGAGGGGAAAATTGGCCAAATTCTTGTAAATTTAATTGGTAACGCTATTAAATTTACTGAAAAAGGATGGATAAAAGTTACCGCTTCTTGTGTAACAAAAGAAAACAATGGATCAATTAAACTTGAAGTGGAAGATACAGGGTGTGGAATACCAAAAGAGATGACGCAAAAGATATTTAAGGCCTTTGAACAAGGCGATCATTCTATTCCTACTTTGCTTGGTGGTTCTGGTCTTGGACTTACAATAGTTAAACAACTGACTGATCTTTTGGATGGATATCTTAAATTTGAAACCAAAGAAAATAAAGGGACCAAATTTACTGTAACTATTCCTGTTGATTTGCTTGAGCCTATTAACTATCAGGAAAAATTTAAATTTAAAGATAAAGATAACTATGAGTTTTTTATTTATATAGAAGACAAAATTTTAAAAAATATTGTTATAAGCTACTTAAGTAGGATCAAGATAGATGTAAGGCAATTTAATATTTTTAAAAGATATAAAAAAGATAAAAAAATTGTTTTAATTGCAGACAAGAAGGGGTTTAGTGAATTAAAACAACAGGCATTTCTTAGAAAATTTCCGTTAGAAAAAATAGCGATAGTTGAAATACTTGATCAGCATTCTTCTTTGGAAACTCATATACCGCATGAACTTGTTAAGCATGTTTTAAAGTCTCCTATTAAACTGAAAGAGCTATATGAAGCTATTAAAAATCCGTTTAACAAGGTTTTGCATTTGGATGAGCAGGAAAGAGGTGTAGATAAAATTAGTTTCAATTTGAAATGCTTACTTGTTGAGGATAACCTTTTAAATCAAAAAATTACAAGGGCAATACTTGAAAAAATGGGAGTTGTGGTAGATGTTGCCAACAATGGCGAAGAAGCAATAGAAAAGTTTAAAAAAAATAAATATGATTTTATCTTGATGGATTGTCAAATGCCTGTTGTAGATGGTTTTGAAGCAACAAGGAGGATTCGGCAGATAGAGAAGGAAGAAGGTAGAGCGGGAATTCAAATTATTGCACTTACTGCACAGGTATTAGATGATACACAAACAGAGTGCTTTATTGCTGGCATGAACGATTACTTAGCAAAGCCTGTTACTCCAGAGGATTTGAAAAAATTATTGATAGGCCTTCAAAGTACTAGATAAGACTCAATCTGATACTTATTTATAAATATTTGTCTGATTAAATTTCATATTTTTTGTTTGCTAACTATGTTGACAATTTTAGAGCACCTGCCTTTTTATTGATAGAGGTGTTTCTTTCCTTGTTTCATACGATTAATGTCAGGTTAAGTTTCATTTAAAATTTCATTTAATAAGTCCTCTACTTTTTTTATATTATAATTAATTTTAGATATGTTCTCATTTAATGCTTCATCTTCTATTTCTTTTGCAAGCTCCATTATTCCATTCATTCCAATATTCAAAGCCGCACCTTTTAAAGAATGAGCTGCCCTTTTAACTAGTTCAAAATTTCCATCTAAAATGCCTCTTTTCATTTTATATAGATCTTCATTTGCAGCTTGAATAAAAACTTTTAGGCATTCATTTAAAAGACTTGAATCACCACCTACTTGTTCCAAGGCAAATTCTTTATTCCACTTAAGCTTCATGGTTGACTCTTTAATGAAGTTAACCGAGTCTATCTTTGTGTTTTTTTAGATAGATTTGTATGGCAGTCAATGCTGCCGGAGTAACTCCAGATATTCTAGATGCCTGTCCCAGGCTTTTAGGCCTAACTTTTGAGAGTTTTTCAATAACTTCCTTTGAAAGACCAGGAACTTTTTCATAATTAATATCTTCAGGAAGAAGCATATTTTCCCATCTTTTGAACCTCTTAACCTCTTCCTCCTGTCTTTTTATATAGCCTGAATATTTTACCTCAATTTCTACTTGATCTGCAACATCTTGAGAAGGCAATTCAATATTTAAGAATGTACATAAATTTTTAAGAGTTATCTGAGGCCTTCTAAGTAGTTCATAGGCACTTTTGCCTTCGGTTAACGGAGTGGTGTTTTGCGACTTTAAGAACTCATTCACTGAACTTGATGGAGAAATTTTAATTTCTTGTAACTTATTTAAAAAATTATAAAATTCTTTGTATCTCTTTTGAAACCGTTCCCACTGTTCATCGGTTACAAGGCCAATCTTTCTACCTAATGGAGTAAGTCGGAGTGCGGCATTATCTTCCCTTAACAAAAGCCTGTATTCAGCCCTAGAGGTAAACATTCGATATGGCTCTTTAGTTCCTTTCGTTACAAGATCATCAATTAAAACGCCGATATATCCCTGACTTCTATCTATAATAACTGGTTCAAGCTCTTTTACAGCCCTAGCTGCATTTATCCCTGCCATAAGTCCTTGTGCCGCTGCCTCTTCATAACCAGACGTACCATTTATCTGACCAGCAAAGTAAAGCCCTTCAACAAGTTTTGTCTCTAAACTTGGTTTAAGTTGAATAGGATTACAATAGTCATATTCTATGGCATAACCTGGCCTTAAAATTTTAGCCTTCTCTAGACCTTTTATACTGTGCACAAGCTCAATTTGAACATCAATTGGAAGGCTCGTAGCTATGCCATTTGGGTAAACCTCCACTGTTTTTAATCCTTCTGGTTCTAAAAAAATTTGATGTCTTGGCCTATCCTTAAATCTAAAGACCTTGTCTTCTATAGAAGGACAATACCTTGCTCCAACCCCTTCAATTACTCCTGTAAAAAGAGGAGAACGATCTAAACCTTTTAAGATTATCTTATGAGTTTTTTCATTTGTATATGTTATAAAACAGGGACGCTGTGGAAGAGTGATTTTGTCTGTCATTATTGAAAAGTGCGGAGGTGGGACATCTCCATCTTGCCTTTCAAGATCACTGTAATTTATGCTCTGTGCATGAAGTCTAGGAGTGGTGCCTGTTTTAAGCCTGCCCATCTCAAAGCCAAGCTCTTCAAGACTTCTTGAGAGTTTATTTGATGGGGGGTCTCCAAGCCTTCCTGCTTTAAAATTTTTAAGACCTATATGAATGAGACCTCTTAAAAAAGTTCCTGTTGTAACTATAACTGTTTTGGCATGAATTTCTTGAGAAATCGTCGTCTCTATGCCATAGGTTTTACCATCCTTCACAAGTATCCTGGCAACCATTGCTTGAATTAAATGAAGATTTTGTTGCCTCTCGATGATCTCCTTCATTCGAAGCCTGTAAAGCAAACGATCGCTTTGAGCACGTCTTGCCCTAACTGCCGGGCCTTTTGACATATTTAGACGTCTAAATTGAATGCCTGTAGCATCAGTATTTTTAGCCATTTCTCCACCAAGGGCATCTATTTCACACACGAGATGCCCTTTGGCAAGACCACCAATTGCAGGATTGCAACTCATTGCAGCAATAGTATCAAGGTTAATGGTTAAAAGGCACGTAAGCGCTCCTAGTCGAGCTGATGCAAGTGCAGCTTCACAGCCTGCATGCCCTGCACCTACAACTATTACATCAAATTTTATTGGATAAACTGACATCTTTTATTTTACTCTTTGCCAATAATCTTCAAGTGAATCTATATCAAGATCAGTTATTTCTTTGCCATCTCTTGCAATTTTTTCTTCCATCTTATGAAACCGTTCTACAAACTTATTTAAGGCATATTTTAGAGTATCTTCTGGATTAAATCCAAGTTTCCTAGATAGATTTGCACAAGTAAAAAGAAGATCTCCAAGTTCATCTTGAAGTGCTTTTTTATCTTTTTTCAAGATAGCATCTTTTAACTCTGAAATTTCTTCATCAAGTTTCTCGAATACGTCTTCAGCATCTTTCCAGTCAAAGCCAACTCTAGATGCACGTTCTCCCAGACGGAATGCCCTCTGAAGCGCTGGAAGTGCAAGTGGAAGATTACCTAATATGCTCTTTTTCTTTCCTTTTTTCTTTGCCTCCTGTCCTTTTATAGCCTGCCAGTTATTTATAACATCTTGAGCTCCTTTTACTTTTGTATTTCCAAATATATGGGGATGACGTCTAATCATTTTTTCCCTAATCTTTGAAAGGGAAGAGGAGAATCTAAAAAGCTTTTTTTCCTCATAAAGATCTGCCAAGAAGAGAAGCAAGAAAAAAAGATCGCCCAACTCTTCTTCAACTTCTTCATGATCTTTTTTTTCAATTGCCTCATAAAGTTCATAGGCCTCTTCCAGTATGTATTTTTTTATGGTATCTGGGGTTTGTTCTCTATCCCATGGACAACCATCTGGAGCTCGCAATCTATTTAACACATCTAGCAATAGTTTTATTTCTTCAAGGATCTCCTCTTGTGCATTAAGAGCCATTTCCCAACCTTACCTTATCCTTGTTTTTTTTACCTTACTTCTTAATTTTTTAAGACAATAAGTATATTCAATTGATTTGGATTTAAGAAGGACAAAATTGTAGATCTTGCTTTAAAATTTTTTATGATTGTTGAATAAATAAAATTTAAGATAATTTTAATAAAGTAGATTTTATTGTTAACTCTTACCAAATAAATTATAAATCTAGAGGTATTTATAAATGATAAC
>CAYMRT010000198.1:0-1649 GCA_964392885.1 uncultured Desulfobacterales bacterium
CGCTCCATATTAGTTGATACCATGAAAAAAAGCTCCCGTGCCCTTGGAGGCATCTCAGTCTCCTCGCCAAAGGAACGTTTTCTAAGAAGAAGCTCCATCCATTCCCTGTTCATTCTATCATAATAGTCAGAGCCCTGATCAGCCCTCCATGAATCAACTGTCCACTCGGTATCTTCCAAAAAACCTTTACAGTGATTTTCTTTCACAACGAAAAAGAACTCTTCTTCTTCTCCAGCATGCTTTTCCTGTTGTCTTAAGCTTGCAAGACCAATTGGATAATATCGGCAGCATACTGGTCTATCAGTATAAACCTGGCACCCATTTGGGGTCACAAAAGGACATCTTCCACCTTCATCTTCAAGCATCTTAAGTCTTGCCACAGGGATCCCGGTAATGCCAAGTAATTCTGGCTCAGTATAAAGTCTTAAAAATAGATCTGATGATATGCCGAGTCGATGCTTTAATCTGATTATATCGTATGGAGTGAGGATAATATTCATATTTCTACAACACTTTGTAAAACAGCTCACTCCTGGATAGCATTTGAATTTAAAGGTGCTGTCTCTGTCAAGACGAACAGGTTCTATAGCACTTCCCTTTTGCCCCTTCTTAAGGGCCTTATCAATTCTTTCCTCTAAATGTTTTAAAGACATAGGCTCTCTTTTCTTATATAGATTTGGGCTAGTAATCTAGCCGAGAAAGGGTTCATGAGCAACGGCTATTTTTGGTTTCTGTAATAAGGGAATTATATTGCTCTTGTGTATTAATATTTAAAAATATTTGTTGGATATCAAAACTATTAGGTATTTGATCCTCTGTAACCCGCCTTATTGGTACCAATTCAAAAAGATGTGACATCTTCAATCTTCTTTGCTTTAGCAGTTCGCTTATAATAGGTAAAAGACTTTTATGATAAATGGCATGAAGCGGCTCATATTTTTTATTTACAAAAGGCACTATAATTGGAGCATAGCTTTTTATCTTTAATAAAAAATCTATAAAATTTGGATCTACAAAAGGCATATCACAAGCAATTAACATTACCCTGTTTTCTCTCACTTTTTTTAAACACGAATAAAGTCCGCCTAAAGGGCCGAGCCCCGGCTCTAAATCAACGATCTTTTCAAGCTTAACTTCTGGATAATTATCTTTTCTTCCAATAGAGACGGCTATATTATCAGATACCTTATGGACTCTAGATATTATTTCCTCTAATATTGTTCTGCCATTCCAAAAGGCCTTTGCTTTATTTGAACCAAAGCGACTACTCTTTCCACCTGCAAGAACTACAATTTTTGTATCTTCCACAATTCCACCTAGCATTCAATCTTTATAAAATCATATATTGACATATAGATAAATCATGATTATTAAATTACCACAATTCGATTGCGGGGTGGAGCAGTCTGGTAGCTCGTCGGGCTCATAACCCGAAGGTCGCAGGTTCAAATCCTGCCCCCGCTACCAACCATTCTTTTAATTTTTCATAGTTACTTTTACCTTTATAATAACTAAGAATATCTTTTAATTGGCTGGGAGTCTTTGGACCAAATATTATAACATCCACCTCCTTATTGTTTAAAATCCAATCAATACCCGCATGAACTGGATTTATCTGTTTTGCCTTACACCAGAAAAAAAGCCCCTTA
>CAYMRT010000199.1:0-16349 GCA_964392885.1 uncultured Desulfobacterales bacterium
TAGAGGTGGAAAACTTTTACTTTGCCACCTCTCAGCTTGCCCAGACTACTCTTAGAAGCGTATGTGGCCAAGAAGAATTAGATAGCCTTTTATCAGAAAGAGAAAAAGTAAATACAAAAATTCAAACTATACTTGATCAAGATACTGAACCATGGGGAGTAAAGGTAAGCAAAGTGGAGGTAAAAGAAATTGACCTTCCAGATGAAATGAAAAGAGCAATGGCAAAACAGGCTGAGGCAGAAAGGGAAAGGCGCTCAAAAATTATTAATGCCGAAGGCGAGTTTCAAGCTGCCACAAAACTGTCTGAAGCGGCACAAATAATAGGTAGAGAGCCTGCAGCATTACAACTTAGATATCTTCAAACGCTACGGGAAGTATCTGCAGAAAACAGCTCTACCATATTATTTCCTATACCTATTGATCTTTTAAAACCATTTCTAGAAGAAAGAACTTTAAGGCCAAATAAAAATGCCAAGGATACTTGATTATGCAACTTGAAAAAAGACACGAACTTATCCCCATAAATTGGAACAGCCCTGACCTTCCTACAATGCCAATAGTTGCTCAAAAACTTATCGCACTTCTTTGTGAAGAAGAAAGAGATACCAACGAACTTTGCACACTAATTGCACAAGATCCTGCTCTTACTGCAAAGCTTTTACAAGTTGCTAATAGTGCGCTTTACTCTCTAAGCACTGAAGTTACATCAATCAAACATGCAGTGGTGCTGCTGGGACAAGATGAAGTAATACAACTTGCAATTAGTGCACTTCTGGCAAAACGCTTTTTGACTGTCGCTCCAGAACTAAAGGAATACGCTACAAAACTCTGGAAACATCTCTTAACCACAGCTTACATTGCCAAAGATTTTGACTCTGACATTAATGAACCTGATCTTTATACATTAGGAATACTTCACGATATAGGCTGGCTTGTATTGATGTCTCAAGCACCAAGTATCTTTTTATCTATTGTGCAGGAGAAGGCAAAACCCATAGATAAAATTCAAGAAGACTGGGGGGTGGACCATGAATATTGGGGAGCAAAACTACTTGAAAAATGGGGCCTTCCAGAACCTTTTCAAGTAGCGGCCTTTAGACATCATCACCCTTTAAGAGATCCAGGAGCACCAAAATATCTTTTGATTATTACTTTGGCCGATTTTTTGGCAAAAAAAATGGGAAACTGTCTATTTGACTATGATATAGATGTTACTTCAGATGACTTTATTGGAGTTTTAGACTCACTAAACCTAGACTTAGATGCCTTTGAAGAAATGATTAATTGGTCAATTGGCGAAAAAGAAAAGATTGAAGAGCAGTTTCATATGCTATCTAGCTGATTTTTAAAGACCAGTACACAGGAGTAACATGCAATTCCAAGCTCTTTACCACAAAACCCGAGACCTTCTGTAGTAGTCGCCTTTATGTTTATATTTGGGCAGTTAAGAACAGTAGATATATTTTCTTGCATTTTGTTTATATGTGGAGAAAGTCTTGGAGCCTGAGCAACAATCGTTGCATCAACATTTTGAACCTTGAACCCTGCCTTTTCTATCTTTTTTTTAACTTCTTTTAAAAGCACAAGGCTTGAAATTCCTTTAAACTTTGGATCTGAATCAGGGAAATGTCTTCCAATATCTCCTAAGCAAGCTGCTCCAAGAAGGGCATCACAAATGGCATGTAAAAGGCAGTCTGCATCTGAATGGCCTAATAGGCCGAGACTGTGCTCAATTTTCACTCCCCCAAGGATTAGCTCCCTGTCAGGAACTAACCTATGAACGTCATAACCAAAGCCAACTCTAAAATCCATTTGCAGTTTTATCGCCTAAAAATCGGGCCACAGCCCTGGCAATTATGAGATCTTCCTTTGTAGTTATCTTAAAATTTAAAGACGACCCAATCTGAACGGCTACATTTACGCCAATATATTCAAGAAGGCTTGACTCATCTGTGGCAATAAGGCCTTCTTTTTCTGCCTTTTCATAGGCTTGAAAGAGATCCTTTTTTTTACAAACCTGCGGAGTCAAGGCACAAACAAGCCTATTTCTGTCAATTG
Organism: uncultured Desulfobacterales bacterium; assembly: GCA_964392885.1. Classification (GTDB taxonomy): domain Bacteria; phylum Desulfobacterota; class Dissulfuribacteria; order Dissulfuribacterales; family QOAL01; genus JAADCZ01. The sequence continues at coordinate 2,059 of CAYMRT010000199.1, forward strand.
TCCTTATAACAATATCTTCTTCTACCTCCTTAATTGTATCTATTACTTTTTTAGCCATTATTGCAGCTCCAAGCTCTCTTGCCAGAAGGCAAATCGAGTCAATTTCATCTGCTGTAACAAAAGGCCTAGCAGCATCGTGAACAGCTACCCACTTAATGTCGTTAGATGAAGCTTGAAGGCCGTTTTTTACAGATTCATGTCTAGTTGCTCCACCATGGACTACTTTGTATGGCTTTTTAATGCAATACTCTTTGGCGTACTTTTTAACAGTTTCAAGATGATCAAGCGGAGCAACAATTATAAGTTCACCAATTTCTGTAGCATTTGAAAAAGCCTCTAAACTCCAAGCTATTATCGGCTTTCCATTTAAGTCAAGAAATTGTTTAGGAACAGCCTCACCAAGCCTTGTCCCGCTGCCACCAGCAGCAATAACAGCAGATACCTGCATGCTAAAATATCTTCCCTGGATTTAGGATATTATTTGGATCAAAAACCATTTTTATCTCTCTGTGAAGAGCAATTACCTTTTTATCAAGCTCTATAGTTATAAAAGGCTTTTTGGTTAACCCTACTCCATGTTCTCCTGAAATAGTACCACCAAGGTCAATAACCCTATTCATAATAGAGCATATTATCTCATCAACCTTGCTTAGAATCTTTTGATCATTATTATTAAATAACAAATTTACATGGATATTGCCATCACCAATATGTCCAAAGCTAAAGATCTCTACCTGATCTTTAATGGATAGAGTATCTAAAAAATCTAAAAAATTGCCAATTTCTTTTCTAGGGACGCAAATATCCTCACTAACCTTTCTGTCAAATCCCTTTCTTTTTAAAGAAGGAGAAATACCTCTTCTAGCCTGCCATATACTTTCTCTCTCATCATCATTGGTAGCTTCAAATATCACTGTAGCATTATTCTTTTTAGCACAGCCTATTATCTTCTTTGCTTCTTCATCCACCTGTGATGGAGATCCATCAGACTCAATAATTAAAAGTGCTTTGGTATCATCTTTTATTTCAAAAGGAAACTCTTTTTTTATCAAAGAAAGTGTCTTTTTATCGATAAACTCTGCACATCTTGGTAAAATACCAGAAACAAAAAGGCAAGTTACTGCATCTACAGCATGTTGCACATTCAAAAAGCCCACACATATAGTTTTTACCCTATCTGGAAGAGGAACAAGCTTTAACACAATTTTTGTAATTACTCCAAGCGTACCTTCTGAACCAACAAATAACCTGGTAAGATCATATCCAACTACACCTTTAGAGGTTTTGGCACCTGTTTCTATTATACTGCCATCGCTTAACACAACTTCGAGGCTTCGCACGTAATCTTTAGTAACTCCATATTTTACGGCTCTGGCTCCACCAGCGCAGGTACTTACATTTCCACCAATGGTACAAAAATTTAGGCTAGCAGGGTCAGGAGGATAAAAAAGCCCGTATTTTTCCACCTCCTTTTGCAAAACTCCTGTAATGACACCTGGCTCAACACAGGCAGTAAGTTCAACTGGATCAACATTAATAATTTTGTTCATTCTAGAAAGGCATAAAACAACACCATTAGATGCAGGCACTGCGGCACCTGTTGTAGCACTTGCTGAACCTCTAGGAGTTACAGGCAGTTTCCAATCATTACATCTTTTTAAAAGTAAACTAATCTGCTCTTTGTTCTCAGGGAAAACCACAGCAAGAGGTAGGCTTTCTATACCACTTGCATCAAAGCCATAGCAGGCCACATCGTAAAAATCGGTGATTAACCCCTTGTCACCAAATATTTCTCTAAGACAACCAAATATCTCTTTATTAAGTTTGGCCATTTGGCCTAACGCCACTTTTGCTTTTCAACCTGAGAGGAAAGATACTCCATTTGACTTCGAAACTTGGCATTCGTTTTTAACATCTTATCTATCTTTTTTATTGAGTGAAGGACGGTTGCATGATCTCTATTGAACTCCTTACCAATATTTTGCAAGGAGGCCTGAGTATATTTCCTTGAAAAATACATAGCAATCTGCCTTGGTAAGGCAACTTCCTTTTTTCTAGATCTAGATCTAATTTGGTCAGGACGCAGACTAAAATGATTACAAATTAGATCCACAATCTTAGTAACAGTTAGCGGTTCAGGTTCTCCAATAAGCTCATGAATTATCTCCCTTGCAAGAGACAAATCGATCCTTCTTTTTAATAAAGAAGACTTTGTAATAAGTCCAATTACAGCGCTTTCAATTTTTCTTATGTCCCCTGTTAAATGATGGGCTAAATATTCTACTGTCTCTAGGTTGAGTTCTACCCCTTGACTTTTTGCCTTTCTTATTACAATTCTCTTTCTTGTATCAAAATCAGGGGGGTTAATAGAAGTAATAATTCCACTTGCTAGTCGAGAGCGAAGCACCTCACTTATTTTAGAAATAGATCTTGGAAGCTTAGTAGCTGTAAAAATAACAATCTTTCCTCTATCAATTAATGGATCAAGGGCAAGGGCAAGCTCTGTCTGAGTACGTTCTCTGCCAGATAAAGCATGCACCTGTTCAATTAAAAGACCATCACACTGGGTGTAAAGACGCTTTTTTAATTCATCTAAGGTGTTATTTTTAATAGCATTTACTACCTGCTGAGTAAAATCGTTTGCAGTGATATAACAAAGCCTAGCCTGTGGCCTTTTTTCTAAAATATGCTGTGCTACAGCTTGAGTTAAATGACTTTTGCCTAAGCCTGGAGAGGCATGAAGATAAATAATCTTTGTAGCCATTTCACTTCCATTTGCTGCCTCCCAACAAGCTGCATGAGCATATTGATTAGATTTACCTACAACAAACTCACTAAAGGTAAATCTCTGACAAAAGTTTGGCTTAGGAATCTCTGTAGGAGAAAATTTAGGAAGATGGAGCTGCCTTTTGGCAGACTCTTTTACATTCTCCATTGGTTCAAGAGCGATTTTCAAATGAGGATCAAGTTTAAGCAAATCCTCTTTGATATATGGAAAATAATGTTCCTGAACCCATGATGCAAAAAATTGATTTGGACACTTTAGAATAATAGTATTGTCTTCGACCCTATCAAAAATAAGAGGAGCTATCCACAATCTAAAACTGCCCTCTGACACCCTTTGACGAAGCCTATCTTTGATCTCCTCCCACAACTCCCTCATAATTTACTCCACCCATTGGTTTAACCCATTTTAAACAAATACAAACACCCATTGAAGGCAATTTAGACCTCATATGTCTAAATACCTTTTGAGCACTAGTTAAAAAACTACTTTTAACCCCTCGTGAATTATGTTTATTTTTTTAATTGGCTTATTATAGGATGTCAAAGTTAATTACTGGCAAATAATATTTTTTCACTATTTAATTTTCAACAACAAGCTATCTTGTGAAAATATCGTGATTTTTTTCAACAAACTTTATAACTAACTGTGAATGCTAAAAAATTTTTTATACAGATTTTATACATGAAATCAATAGGTTATATATCTATAAATATTTTTCAACAACCACTCTATCATCCAAAAATCTTTAAAAATCTCTCTTTTTCTTTTCATTTCATTTTCTTTTTATCTTTATAGTTAGGCCTAAAACTAGATTAAATCAAACAAAATTATCGGCCTTCTAAAATAACCTCTTTTCTCTTAAGCCTTCCATCTCTATAAAAAGAAATTAAGATCTTCTTTCCTGGCCCCTTTTTATTCAAAAGCTCAATCAGATCTAAGTCATTTTTAACTGGCACCCTATCAATAGCAACTATTAAGTCTCCACCCATAGGATATATCCTATTTCCAAGCCTCAAACTCTTTTTGCAACCTTTTAATCCAGCCTTGCTTGCCGGGCTGTTTTTATCAACATCAACAATTAACACACCCTTATCTGTTGGAAGATCCAGCAATCTTTTTAGATTTGAATCAACACTTACTACTTTTGCACCTAAATAGGCCCTAATAACTCTTCCATTTTCTAAGATATTTTTAGCCACCCATAATACTTCTTTTATTGGCAAGAAAAATCCTATATTTGGTGCTAGTTTTTCATTTATTTCTAGAGCCATACCAATAAGCCTATTCTTTTTATCAAATACAGGAGCGCCATTTAGGCCTTTATGCACAAAGGTATCAATTTGTACTACCCTATCTAAAATAGATGTACCAAACTCTATTTGGCAAAAAGGTCTTGAAATTCTACTCTTATAGAAAATAAAATTACCGTCAGGACTAACTCCAACAATCTTAATCTCCTGTCCATATCTATATCTAACAACTGTTGAATCATATACCTTTACTGGCCTTAACTTTTTAAGCACTTTTTCTGGTGCCTTTATCTCCAAAAGAGCAACCTTCGTTAGTTTGTCTTTTCCTATCAATATTGCAGGCCAATAACCAAGACCATTAATGGCACACTCGATAGAGTGTAAATCAGAGAGAATAGAGTCTTGAACAAGTACATGGCCCTTAGTATCAATTAATATTCCAGGCCCCATACCCTTATGTGGCAAAGGCCTTGATATATCTTTGGGATTAATCTTTGAACTTGAGACAAAAACAACACTATCAAATATCTTATCAATAGCTTCTGCATATAAAAGATTGGCTTGCAGTATCATTACAGTAAATATTGCCAGATAGTTACTAAATAAGATGTTTTTAAACATCTATCTATATACCTCCACTACCTAAATAATGTGATTGCCACTACAGCTGCAAGGACAAGACGATAGATCACAAATGGGAAAAAGGTATTGTTCTTTAAATAGTTCATCAAAAAGGCTATAACCAAATAGCCTGAAATTAAAGATGCTAGAAACCCCAACATATAATTTGTACCGACAAAAGCAGCACCTTGCCTTAAAAGCTTTAGTCCTTCATAAAATCCAGCTCCAGCTATTATTGGAGCAGACAGAAGAAAAGAAAATTTCGCAGCTGTTTGCCTATTAAATCCTAAAAAAAGTGCACAGGTCATGGTAATTCCACTTCTAGATACTCCTGGAATTAAAGCGAAGGCTTGAGATAAGCCAATTAAAAAGGCATCTTTTACTTTAAGTTCATTAATATTCTTTATGTGTTTGGCAAACTTTTCTGCAAGCAACAAAAGTATTGCAACTGATGCGAGGGTGCTTACTACTACCCATGGAGATCTAAAAACAGTCTCTGCCATATGTTCCAAAAAAAATCCAATGAAGGCTCCTGGAATTGTTCCAATTATTAAGTAGAAAAATAGTCTCCTAGAAACAACGTCATTAGAGTTTGGTAAAAGAGATGACAAAATATTAAACCAATCTTTATAAAAATAAATTAATACAGCAACTAAAGTTCCCATGTGTAACATTACATCAAAGGCAATGCTTGTATCTGAAAGTCCAAGAAAATATTCTGCCAAAACTAGATGCCCAGAACTTGATATAGGCAAAAATTCAGTTATTCCCTGAAGAACGCCTAAAAATATTGCCTCATAAGAGTGCATGGGTATATTCTCCTAACCTTAAGATGACTAAACTATATAAACTAAATTTAAGAGGATAATTGATTATAAATGGCGAGACAATCTGATTTATGGAAAAAAGTTGGTCTTGGACAACTTTTAATGGTGGGAATCAATGGACAAGAGTTAGACGATTTTACTAAGAAGTTAATTAAAGAATATGGAGTTAATAAATTTATAATCTTTTCAAGAAATACCTCAAAGGGCCCTCAAAAACTGCTAAAGCTCTGTATGGAACTTAAGACACTATGCAAAACAAATGGACTTAGTTCCCAAATATCCATAGATCAAGAGGGAGGGCCTGTTAGACGCCTTTTACCTCCTCTTTACAAAGATATGATCAGCCAAGATCAAGTGACAAAAAGCAATGACCCCTTAAAACAAATAGAAAAAATGGTAAATGAATGTGTATCTATCCTTAGACCTTTTAAAATTGATATAAATCTTGCCCCAGTGCTCGACTTGCCACTTAGTGGAATACAGCATGTATTAAGAGGTAGATGTATAGGAAAAAACTTACAAGAAGTCTGTCAAAATGGTTCATATTATATCCAGCTTATGCAAGGCCAAGGGATATTATGTGTGGCCAAACATTTTCCAGGTATTGGCAGGGTAAAGCTTGACCCTCACTTTGACTTACCAGTAGTTTCTGAAGAAAAAAAGCAAATTTTAAAAGAGATGGAACCATTTAAGGCTGCCATTAAAAAAGGTGTGTATGGAATAATGACATCCCATGTAATTTATGAAAAAATCGATCCAAATACTCCTGCTACTTTTAGTTATGAAATAGCGACAGTTTTGCTGAGAAAAAAGCTTTTCTTTAAAGGCCCTCTTCTTTCTGATGACCTAGAGATGAAAGGCATTTTAAAAAAAACTTCAATAAAAAAGGCTGCTATTTATGCACTTAATGCTGGACACGATATCTTACTGGTATGTAAAAACAAAAAAAATATATGTAATGTATTAGATGGATTGATGAAAGCCTATAAAAGAGGGGAAATAAAAAAAGAACGGATTGAAGAAGCCATTTATAGACAAAATCTCTTTATCAATTAGCCTTCTTTAAAAGGCTGCCTATTTTTTTATCTTCTTCTAAAATATGGTAAACTAGCCAATGCTGCAAAAAACCTATAAGCTCTTTAGCACTCCATGGATTTCCATTTTTATAATCTTTCAATATGTTTGAAACTTGTTTAACAAGGCTTTTATGAAGTCGCTTATGTCTTGATAATTCAAGAAAACCAAGCTCCTTCATAATCTTTTCCTCATTTTTGAAATGAATTTTCACATAATCAGTCAAATTTTTTAACACTAATAATGTTGCCCTTTCAGAATTTCCTTTATTAAGAGAGAGCTCAAGATCATTTATAAATTGTACGATCATCTTATGCTCTGAGTCAATTTGCCTTATACCTACTTCATAAATCCGCTCCCACTTCATCCTTTATATCCTATTTTTTAAACCTGTTGATTAGGGCCTTAATACCATAATACAAACAGACAGCTATAAAGACTACAGCAATAACAAAGCCCTTAAACGTGTAAATGGTAATCATTATTTTTTCTCCCTTTAAAAAATTCTTCGGCAAAAAATATTATTTATCTAAAGGTGAACTGCGAAAAATCGCAATACTAGGGAAGTAAGAAGTATTTACCAACAAACTTTTATCAAAATCTATTAAGTCACATTTGGTAAGTATACAATAAAATGATGTTCTTACACCAGTAAAGTTGTTAAGTGACTGTATTCTTTTTTTGAATGACTTAAGCTCCCTTTATTATTAACTATAAGAGAGGCACAGATACTGTTAGTATAATGAGAAAAGAACCCTTTCAGGCAAATAATGTGGCACCAATACAGGCTTAATCAGCCAAACAATATGAACCATTATAAATAGTATCAGATTAAGTCTTATCTAACACAATTTAAGGCTCTTTTGAAAACCTTACAGTCCAAATTCTGCCATCATTTCATCCAATTCTTTTTGCTTAGATGAACTTTCTGTAGTATCTGCCTTACCATTTTCAATGAATTCATCTACATGCTCTTGAATATCTGTCTTGCTAGACTCATCTCTGGATTCAAGACATATAAATTCTGTCTGTTCCAGATTCATTTCCACATAAAAAGGATTATGATTGTCTGTCCTAAAAGACATTCTCCTACACTGGGGTTTATCGAGCATTTGAGCAACAGAAAGCGTAATTGCAGAAGAGATAGTAATTGCTTTTGGTTGATTGTTGTTAGCAGATAGCCCATATTCCATTTCTATTTTCTGACGGGCTTTGCCAATAACCTGATTTATTATTTCCCCTATATAATTTACAACTTCATCAGAGTCAAAATCCTTAGAAATTTCTTCTTCTGGAAGCCCCATAAAACGCATGGCCTTTTGATAGATCTCAAGTGCCGCACTTTTAGAAAGATTCATAATAAAAAGTCCAGAATAATCCCCTGTAAATTGGACAAAACAACCCAAGTCTGGCTTTAAACTAATTGAAGGCACATCTTGTATAGTTGGAGCAAAACTTACAGACATACCAGTTGAGGTATCAATTACTTCCTTTACGGCATGACAAAAAATCTTTGCAACCTTATCAACCGTTTTAAGGCCATGTCTCATTTGAAAAATACTCCTTTAAACTATTATCAGTTAATCACAAGAGCCATCTTCCTTTTCATCAAAATTAAATTCTGCATTATCTTCTTCCCAACGCTTCCGCTCATTCATATATCCAAAACCAAGAGCTGCTGCTGCACCAATTGCAAGTCCAAGTATGCCAGCAAACACCCATAAGGAAGAGCGACAATCGCCATCATTAGCTGGCTCAAGCTCTTTATGACAGTATCGGCACACAATGGCATTTTTTTTAATCTTTTCTTTACAGTATGGACAGGTTTTGCTGAACATAATCTCCTCCTTATAAGTCTTTGCATAAAGGAAGCATTTCTTTAAAATAGACCTTAAAATCTTCTTTATATTCTAACAAAAAACAATAAATGCTTGTATCTGATTTGCTAATCTCATTAAACACCTTATAAAATCTTTTATCTGTTCCCCTATTTGCACTAAAGCATGTTACATTTTGACAAAATATCAAAAAGAAAATGGCAGCACCATATCCACTTTTGACTATATTTAAAAGTTCTTCCAAATGACGTACACCACGGGCAGTTGGTGCATCAGGGAAAAGTGCTTTGCCGTCTTTTTCAAGGGTGCAACCTTTAACCTCTATAAAAATCTTTTCGTCATTTTTTAAAGTAATCAAAAAGTCTAAACGACTATTTTGAACCTTTACCTCTGATCTTATATCTTTTATTGACTTATAAGGAGAAATTTCTTTATGAAGCAAGATATTTCTTGCAATTAATGAATGATAACCAGAATTTACCAAAACCCATGAATTTAAATCTGTTGACCTTGCAGCAATTAAGTCCCACTTTGTCTTTCTGTTGGCACCATTGGCCCTTTTTAAAAGCACATGATTGCCTGGATAAAGAAGCTCTTTCAGCCTACCAGGATCTTTTATATGGGCTCTAACAGGCCTGTTTTTATCTTCTATATTGCAAAGTCCAAGAAATCTATTAGGTCGCTCTATAAAAGTCGCCCTTTTATCCCATGAAATTGTCAAAAGAGGTATCATTTATTGCTGATTTTTAAGTTTATTTTCTTCTGCCTCTGAAAGCCTGAGATATAAAGGGGTAATACTTAAGGGATCGTCTTTTTTACCTTTTAGATAAAGATCTTTTCCGAGAATAGCACATATCCTAGGACTTGGATGCCAAAGATAGTTTGGTGCAATAGTGCCCCTTTTTCCAAAGAGGCCTTCAATTTCCTCTCTATAAATATTAAGGCCAGTGCCCAAAAAAATAATATTTTCATCCTTTGGAACGAGTTCTAAAAGCATATGAGGCTCTATAACTTTAAATGAAGTAAGTCTCTTAAGCTCCAAGCCATCTGCTCTATAACAGCATGTATAAACCTGCCTCTTCCTTGCATCAACTACAGGACATATTAAGCCTGAAAAGGGTAAAAGACCATGGGCCAAAATATCAAGCGTTGGCACACCTATTATATCAGCGGCAGTTGATAGACAAAGACCTTTAGCAGTTGCAACCCCAATTCTTAACCCTGTAAAACTTCCAGGACCTAAGCTTGTAGCTATTAAATCTATTTGTTTCCAATCAAGTTCCAGCTCATTCAAAAGATATTTTATTGCCTTTAATAGCCGCCTTGAATATGTAAGTTTTGAGCCTGTAACTATCTCTCCTATTATTTCTTTATCCTTTAAAACGGCGACCCCACCTGTAAAACCTGTGGTTTCAATGGAAAGAACAATCATATTCCTTCTTAGGGCTTTGGCATTTGAGGCATAAGGCCAAGGAGCCTTAAAATATCATTATAAAATACCAATAACATCAAAGAGCCTAAAATAAAAAGCCCTACCTGTTGAGCAATCTGCATCTGGCGCACTGTCAGAGGACTTCCTTTAATAGCCTCAAGGGCAAAAAAGAAAAGATGCCCTCCATCTAAAACAGGAATTGGAAGAAGATTTAAAATACCTAGATTAATACTTAGAACCGCCATAAAGAAAAAAAGATTCAAAAGCCCTTGCTGCGCCTGTTCTCCAGCCATTTGTGCAATCATTATAGGCCCACCAAGAGTAGAAAGAGGTACAACCCGTTCTATTATTTTAATAAATCCAGTCCAAGTAAGGGCAATGATATCCCATGTTCGTTTAAACGACATAAAGAAGGCAGTAAACGGATTTAGCCTTTCAATCTTGATCTTTCCAGATGCAGTAACCCCTATAAGAGGAACTCGCACCTTTTCACCAAAGATATTTTTTAAGGTGCTAAACTCAGGCCTTACTTTCACCTGAATAATTTTTTCACCTCTTTTAAGCTTAAGAACTATCTCATCCCCTTTGCTCTGTTTAATTGTATTTGAAACATCATCCCATGTGCTAACAGTTTTGCCATTTACTTCAATAAATACATCCTTTGGCTGGATTCCAGCCCTTTCAGCAGGCGAATTAGGCTTCACCTTTCCAATCTCAGGAACAACAGTTGGATTTCCAAAAAACAATAAAATTATAAAAAAAATGACTTGAGCTAACAGAAAGTTTGCAAAAGGACCAGCAGCAACCACAAGTGCCCTTTGCCAAACAGGTTTATGAGAAAAAGAATACTTTATATCCTTTTGAGCAACCTCTTCGGTTGGAAGCTCACCTAACATCTTCACAAATCCACCAAGTGGTATGGCAGAAATGCAATAGTCTGTACCATTCTTGACAACGCCCCATACTCTTGGACCAAATCCAATGGAAAATTTTAATACTCTAATGCCAAATATCCTTGCTACAATGAAATGACCTAGTTCATGAAAAAAAATAAGCCCACTTAATACCAATAAAAACGACCAAAGGGTTGTCATTTATCTCCTCTTTCAATTTGTTCAACAAGATCTTGGGCTTTAAGGCGAGCCAAAGCATCTACTCTGAGAACATCATCTAGGCTTTCCATTTCTTGTGCTCCAAGATCATAAAGAACGTCTTTGATAATCTTAGGTATAGCAAGATATGGAATTTTACCGCTTAAAAATGCCTCTACTGCAATTTCATTTGCTGCATTAAGAACCGTTGTTGCAGTACCACCAAGTTTTAATGCTTCAAATGCAAGAAAAAGGCATGGAAATCTTTCAAGATCTGGCGCCTCAAAGGTCAACTCACCCATTTTCAACAGATCTAGAGAAGGCAAATCAAGGTCCATGCGATCAGGCCACATTAAAGCATACGAAATGGGGACCCTCATGTCAGGAATGCCCATCTGGGCAATAATTGAACCATCACAGTATTCAACCATTGAATGGATTATGCTTTGAGGATGAACAACCACATCTATTTTATCAACAGGGATATCAAAAAGCCACCTCGCTTCAATGACCTCAAGCCCCTTATTCATTAGCGTAGATGAATCAACCGATATTTTAGCACCCATTGACCAATTTGGATGGGACACAGCCTCCTTAGGAGTGATAGATGCAAACTCTTCAATAGGCTTTTGTCTAAATGGCCCTCCAGAAGCAGTAAGTATTATTTTTTTTACCATCTCCTTTCTATAGCCTTGAAGACATTGAAATATGGCAGAATGCTCGCTGTCAATAGGAAGGAGATTAACCTTGTGCCTTTCAACAAGCCTCATGACTAAAGGCCCAGCGGCAACAAGTGTCTCTTTATTGGCAAGAGCTACATCTTTTCCAGCCTCAATTGCAGAGATAGTAGGAATTAGGCCTGCAGCTCCCACCATTGCAGATACAACAAGTTGAACATCAGATATAGTTGCAAGTCTTTTATAACCCTCTTTACCCCAGAGAATATCTACTTCAACAGGGCAACTCCTTAATTTAAGTTTAAGTTCATTAGCCAATTCTTCACTCATTACAGAAACAGCTCTTGGTCTAAACTCCTCAATCTGGCTCACAAGTAAATCAAGATTTTGCCCAGCACCTAAACCAATGATCTTTAGCCTCCCATCTGACCTTCTAACTATATCGGCAACACTTGTTCCAATTGAGCCTGTAGAGCCAAGGACCACTATCCGTTTTTCATCCATTATCATTTTCCTAACCTATAGAAAAATCTCCATTACTAAAATAGAGTATCCAAAAAAGGGCAGAACCGGCAAGAAGAATGGAATCCATTCTATCAAACACTCCTCCATGGCCTGGAAGCAAACTTCCTGAATCTTTAACTCCACATGCCCTTTTTATTACAGATTCAGCTAGGTCTCCAATCTGACTAACTATTGTAAGAAAGATTGCCAAAGAGGCCAAAAGCCGAAAATCAAAGAAATTGAAAAACAGAAGCCATGAAACAATAGATGCAAAAACACCAGAAATGATGCCCCCTATTGTACCTTCTACAGTTTTGCCTTTGCTAATTGATGGACAAAGCTTCCTTTTCCCCATTAAAGTTCCTGCATAATAAGCTCCTGCATCTGCTGCAAATATTACTAGCAAAAGAAAGAATATCCAATAAAGACCAAGATGCATATAGCGTATAAGACAAATAAAGCCTGAAGAGGTGCCAATATAGATAGCCCCAAATACAAATTTTAAAAGAGCTGTGAAGGGATCTTTAAAGTTTGCATAAAAAAACAATATAAAAATAAATGAAAACAACAAGATCAAAAAAATACTAAAGAGAATATAAACTACATCCTTTTTAAATATTGCTAAAAAAATTGGGATTAGCCCTAAAAATATGCCAAAAGATCTAAAAAAAAAGCTATCTTTAAATGTCATTAAAAAATATTCAAAAAGACAAATGGCAGTTAAACCACCAAGTAATAAATTAAAAAAGAACTCTCCTCCCCAGTTAAGGCCTATCACTAAAACTGGAGAAAGGACAAGGGCTGTCAGGAGTCGCTTCCTGTGCATTTTAAAATCATCTGTTCAGTTATTCGGCCAAATCGCCTTTCTCTTTTTGAATAGTCAGTAAGGGCCTTTAAGAGTTCACTTTTATTAAAATCAGGCCACAATGTCTTAGTTATATAAAGTTCTGAATAGGCTGCCTGAAATAAAAGAAAATTACTAAGCCTCATCTCACCACTTGTTCTTATAATAAGATCTGGGTCAGGGATGTCACTTGTATAAAGAAACGACCTAAAGGTTCTTTCATCAATCTTTCTAGGATCAATTTCTCCCTTTTGACATTTTTCTCCTATAGTTCTAACTGCCCTTAATATTTCTGCACGGCTACCATAGCTAAGGGCCAAAATAAGCTCCATTTCATAATTCTTAGATGTCTTTTCAATAGTATCAAATAGAATCTCCTGAACTCGATCAGGAAGATCTTCAAGATCTCCAATTGCCCTTAATCTTATTTTATTTCCAAGGAGTTCATCAAGCTCACGTTGTAAATATTCACATAAAAGATCCATTAATGAAGAGACCTCATCCTCTGGTCGTGACCAGTTCTCCTTTGAAAAGGCATAAAGCGTAAGGTAGGGAATGCCAAGTTTTCTAACTGTGGTTACTATTTCCTTGACAGTTTTGGCCCCTTGTCTATGCCCCATTATCCTGGGTAAATGTCTCTTTTTAGCCCATCTGCCATTTCCATCCATTATAATGGCAATATGTCTTGGAAGATTTTTAGGAATATCAAGGTCTGGAGACTTTACCATCTAAATTTGCCTAGAAATCCATAATTTCTTTTTCTTTCTTTTTAAGCACTTCCTCCACCTTTTTTATATGATCATCTGTTAGTTTCTGAACCTCATCTTGCAGCTTATACATCTCATCTTCAGAGATTTCCTTATCCTTTTTTTGCTTTTTAAGCTTCTCAATAGCATCTCTTCTTATATTTCTAATGGCAACTCTACAGTCTTCTGCCATTTTTTTAACAAGTTTTACAAGCTCTTTTCTCCTCTCTTCTGTAAGTGGAGGCACACTTACCCTAATTATCTTTCCATCATTTGACGGAGTAAGTCCTAGATCAGAAGCCAAAATGGCCTTTTCAATATCGCCAAGAATATTGTTGTCCCAAGGTTGAACTGTTATAAGCCTACTTTCAGGCACTGAGATGGAGGCCACCTGATTAAGCGGCATAACAGTTCCATAATATTCTACTGTTATTCCATCAAGAAGAGACGCAGAAGCCCTACCTGTACGAACGTGTGAAAGCTCTTTTTCAAAGGCAGCTATTGCCTTATCCATTCTCTTGTCAGTATCCTTAATTATTGGGCTGCTCATTCCTCCACCTCCTTAGGCACAGAATCATAAATTACTCTGCGACAATTAG
>CAYMRT010000200.1:0-2973 GCA_964392885.1 uncultured Desulfobacterales bacterium
GGCATCCAGATCCCTATTGTTGGCGAGCTCGAGACAGGTTAGAGGTTGATCTCATCGTTGCCGTCGGCGGCAATTATTTTCCCATTGAAATCAAGCTCACAGCAACCCCAAGGCTCCAGCATATGGCCCCACTGACCAAATTTAAGAGGATGCTAGGCAGGACGAGGCCTACTTGTATGTAGGACTGACCAAAGAATCGCCATGCCAAATGATAATTTTGCAATTCCTTAGTATGAATATCCATCTTGGTTAAAGAAGCAGCTGACTGGAAAATGACTCAGTGTACGACCAAAAGATTTAGGGTTGGAGGGCCAATAGTTACTGCTACTTACTTAACATCCTTCTACTTTTTTACTCTTCCTCTTTTTGGTTATGCCTACTTTGTCGCCAGGCTTAAGGCGTTTTAGACCTTTCTCTTGGCAATTGTCTAGGATCAATTGTTTTCCTTGGATTGACTTGACCTCACAGGTAAATTTGGCACAAGCTGTCCCAAAACCTGAAAGAAAAAAAGCTACAATAAGACTACTTATAATACACACATTTTTTATTTTCTTACTCACAGCCCACCTCCTAAAATGTAATGGCCCTCCATTTAAATATAATGCCAACCATTTAGCATCTAAGATGCTTTATCGACACCTCGTAAATGAAAATTAAATTTTTTCTTCCTCACTCCAGTTGCTGAAGAAAACACCACAGATCTCAGGTATTGAAAAAGGTAGCAAGCATCTAAATTCACCATCTTGCATCTGTTGACCTGTATTAATCAAAAACAGTTGAGAGTGTTTATAAAATCTTTTAAATGCATTAAGGCCTCTAAAATCCCTCTTTTTTAATAAACTCTTCCACTTTACTTCTATTCCAATGAGTAACGATGTTTTATCCAACACAAAGTCTACTTCGTTTTTGTTTTTATCCTGCCAAAACTTGATTCGATCCCCAGAAATACCATTTTTTAAGAATTCACTTAAGACAAAGGATTCAAAAAGAAATCCCGCATCACTACGCAGATGAATTGGAGCGAAATTTTGAAGGAAGAAATTACAGACGCCATTATCAATGAAATAAATTTTGGGGATTTTTACTAATTCCTTGTTCTTATTCGTAAAAAAAGGGCGCTGTATGTGAATCAAAAATGTCTTTTCTAATATTTGAAGATAATTTTTAACAGTCTTTATGGCTAAGCCAGTGAGTTGAGAGAGTTCTTCAAATTTAATCTTTTGGGCATGGTTGACTGCAAGAAAGGAAATCAGTTGTTTTACGGGCTGTACCTTTTTTATCTGAAGGTATTCTACCAACTCCTTTTTAACGTACAGGTCAAAGATACTCTGTAGGATTTGCTGCTTTTCAACAATATCACTTGTCAAACACACTTCAGGATAGCCACCCCATATGAGAAAATCATTTAAGTGTGTGAGAAGGCCCTGAATTACCTTGTCTAGATTTGTCCCCTCTAAGTTCGGAACGCTTTTTAGTAAATTTAAGGCGATTTCATCTCCACGAAAAATTAGGTATTCTTCAAAATCTAGCGGGTATAAAAAGTGTAAAAACTTTCTCCCTGCTAATGATTCCTGAATTTGATTTTTGATCACCAATGACGAAGACCCCGTGGCGTACAGTTTGATGTCTGGATAATGGTCGTATAGATTTTTTAAAAGCATGGACAGATCAGCATATCGTTGAAATTCATCGAGAAAAACATAAAAAGGACTCCCGGTCACATAGCCATGTAGCTTAAATGTATTTAAGGCCCTTTCCAAATTGGCTACTTGTTCATATTGAGAAAAGACATCAACATCTAGAAAAATCCCTTTGCATCCTTCTTGTTCACATATCTTCCTATATAAAGATTGTAATATGGTGGTCTTCCCCACCTGACGTGGGCCAATTATAATTGTATGTTTTCGCTTATCTTTTTCCTGATATAAAGAGGGAAATATCTTCCGAGGTTTCATTTTAATCCAAAATAGAATAAAAGTTATAAATAGATTAGTCTAAAATGAACCTATAGTCAAAAATAGATTGAACTAAAAACGAAGCCGATACCATTTTATAATTGAATCTGGAACGTATTGCCATTACAGGAGGTTAACTGAACGTAATATCTCGGCAAATTCGCTATTCTTTCAGGCAAAGGCACGAAGTGCTCGATCCTGAAGACTACCTTCCTTTTCTATCCTATCAATGGCCTCGTTTCGCGACTGCTGAATGATTGACCGTCGGTCCCAAAATGCAAACACAATGACCACAATAGTAAGGAGATGAAGGTTTGACACCTAATAAAGTTACATCCTCAGAGAAATGAAAGCTAGAAGATGGGAACAGGCTGCTTCACCTACTACTATCTCCATGGTTCTCGTCCTGCGTTTGAACTTCTAGTTCAATTTCTCTCATGATATGAGTAGTACATAAAGATATCTATTCCTCATCTGGACAACTGAAAAAAGTTAAACACGATTTAAAGCTCTTTAACTACTTTAAATAGGTCCATCTACCAAGAAAATGGGGCAACCATGCATTCATCAATGTCGGCAGATATTGCCCCACAATCTCTTGAATATTGAGACAAATCATCCCCAAAAGCTTCTCAGGCTATTGCTGAATCTTATTGAAAATCTCTACAATTTCAGGTGGGCGATTTTTACTTCAAGATACTTCTCCTTTCGGTTTGCTTTTTGAGAGTAACAAACCATTACAAGGAAAAGAGCTTTTTTCTGTCCCCTACCTCTAAAATTCACACAAACTATTTTACATTACTCTAAATTATTTGGTTGTCAGATGGAAATTGTTGTTTTTGCATACACTACCGCCATCTAGGTGAAGAAAAAAACAACTTTTTAGGATATCCAGAATTGATTAGGCCTCGATGGAACTTATGAGAACTTCAACCTTAATTTTGTTTTTTTAAAGTTCATTAATATAATACCCTTAGAGCGCATTTCCTGCAAGATTGTCTCAATAAGCCCTTCAACT
>CAYMRT010000201.1:0-11398 GCA_964392885.1 uncultured Desulfobacterales bacterium
CTCCTTTTCTATTGTAGTGACAAGTAAGCCTAAAAGAATGCCACCGTCACTTATAATTATCTCTTTTAAATCTAAATATCTAATTATCTCAATTAAAATTGCAATCCCTGCAGGAAAAATATCTGCCCTTTCTGGCTCAAGGCCTACGATTTTTTTTCTATCACTAAGAGAAAGTTTACAAATCCTTTTAAATAGAGATTCAAGTTCTTCAATTGTGACTTTATGCCCTCTGATCATCTTTGGATCATAAGGGTCTAGTTTTTTTATAACGGCGCTGACAGTTGTAGCAGTCCCACCTGTTGCAACAATTTCTTTTACGTCTTTAAACTGCTTTTGGCTATTTCCAAGCTCTTCAAGCAACTTAATTTTTACAAAATTAAGCATTGCATCTGGGGTACTTATCATATTTTTTTTTGTCTCTTCAGTAATAGAGACTGCTCCAATTGGGATACTAAGCCACATGTCTGATTTAGTCTTATAACATTTTGCAATCTCGGTACTGCCTCCACCAGAATCCACCATGATCCATGGACTTTTGATATTTGGGACTGTCAAAAAAGCACCTTTTACAGCAAGGTCTGCCTCTACTTTAGGAGAAATAATATCAATTTGGATACCAAGTTTATTTGAAAATTCTAGCAAATAATCTTTATTCTCTGCTATCCTAAAGGCTTCTGTTCCTATTGCCTTAATTTTGTCGATTCTATTCTTATAAATATAATTTGAAAAGTCAGAAAGTGCCTCTTTAGCCCTTTCAAGAGCACGATCACAAAATCTGCCAGTTTTGAGTAGGTCTTGCCCAAGCCTTACATTTCTTCTAAGTGAGGCCATTATTCTTGGTCCACATTTATCAACGACAGCCGCTAATAACCTAAATGTTTGAGTTCCAAGATCTATTGCTGCTACCTTGCAGGATTTTTCTTCCATTCTAGGCTTATCTTAAGTGCCTTTAAGGGATGCTTTACTGTATCAATTACTGCAGACGGTTCATAACCACAATGTACCATACAGTTATCACATCTTGGATCATTTCCTCTTCCGTATTTGCTCCAGTCCGTATTCTCTATCAACTCTTTATAGGTTGAAGCATATCCATCATTTAACAGATAGCAAGGCTTTTGCCATCCAAATATATTTCTAGTTGGATTACCCCAAGGAGTACATTTATACTCCTGATTACCTGCCAAAAAATCCAAATACAAAATGCTATGATTAAATTTCCAGTTTTTCCCCTTAGATCTTTTAAAAATACCTCTAAAAAGTTCAACGGTGGTTTGCCTTGTAAGAAAGTTATCTTGTGCTTCTGCTTTTTCATAATTAAAGCCTGCTGCTACAGTCATTGCCTCCACATTTAAGCTTGAGACAAAATCCAGAAATTTCTCAGCAGACTCAGGAGTCTCTCCATAAAAAAAGGTGGTGTTAGTGGTAACCCTAAAACCTCTTGAAACCAAAATTTTTATTGCTTCTATAGCCTTATCAAATGTACCTGGAGCATTTACCAAAGAATCATGGCGCTGCCTTAGGCCATCTAAGTGAATATTAAAGGTTAGATATGGCGAAGGGCTAAAATCTTGAATTCTCTTTTTTACTAAAAGTGCATTTGTGCACAAGTAAATAAATTTTTTTCTTTTTATAAGCTCTTCAACAATTATGTGAATTTCTGGATGCAGAAGTGGCTCTCCACCTGGAATTGATACAACAGGGGCGCCACATTCTTCGACTGCTTCAATACATTCAGAAGGAGACATCCTTTTATTCAATATCTCTGTTGGATAAGCCGTTTTCCCGCAGCCTTTACACTTCAGGTTGCATTTAAATAGAGGCTCAAGCATGAGCACCAGTGGAAACTTTTCGTCTCTTAAAACGATTTTCTTTGTAATGTAAGCACCTAAACGGACTTTTTGAATTAGTGGAATAGACATAGATTCACCTAATTTAATCTATTGGCTCAACTGGAATAGGAGTTTTTACCTCTTTAGGATAAAAATCTTCATCTAAAAACCTTTTTATTGCAGCCTCTAAATGGTCAAGTGGTACAAGGGTATCAAGGCAAGGTCCATGAGGCCTAAGATTTACAATACCATATACTGGAAGTGGATATGTATCTTGAATACCACTTGCCAGATCTCTCTGGCACGCCACAGCAAGAATAAGCCTTGGCTTTCTTTCTTTTACAATCCTTCTTGCAATAGTACCGCCTGTTGCAACTGCCAAATGAATTTTATACTTATCGCTTAATTCTAAAAGGCCGGCAATTGAACACTTTCCACACCGCTTACAGTTATAAACATTATATGTAAGTCTAATCTTGCAACGACTATTTTGTAAACAATGTGGCATTAACATCAGCAGCTCGTCTGGCTTGTATGTTTTGGCCTCTGACAGAACAAGGTCGTTATTAACCCTAATAAAAGAAGAGCGGATTTTATCCTTTGATATGCCAAAAAGCCTACCAACAAGTATCATAATAGGCAGAAAAAGCTTTACTGTAACTCCTCTAAGCCTTTTGAAAAAAGGTAAATACTTGCCTGTTGTTGCATTTATTATAAGTCCGAGAGATGCCCAGATTACTGCTAAAAGAAGCAGCGCAATTATAGCACCGGCAATCCATTTTGCCATTGGATGAATGGCATCAAAGCCAAGATATGGCACTATCCAAAGAGACAGTAAAAAAACACACAAGAAAAAGCTTGAAAGGCCTACTAATGTTAAAAAAAGTGCCTTTGGAGGAGAGTAATCATTCTCTGTATTTTTGATTTTTTTATCCATTAGTCTGATTAGCTATTAAAAATCTGGCAAAGGAGGTAATTTAAATTGCATGGTCTCGCTTTTACCATTTTGCGATCTAACTTCTACATCAAAATGTCTTTTTAGTTTTTTAATAACATTTTGTACCAATATCTCAGGTGCTGATGCGCCTGCAGTTATACCTACAGTGGTTTTTCCTTCAAACCATTTAAGATCAACATAATCTGCATTATCTACGAGATATGCAGGAAGCCCCTTTGCACTCCCGGTTTCCCTAAGTCTGTTAGAGTTGGAGCTATTTTGTGAGCCAACAACTAGAAGCATATCCACATCATCTGCGAGCTGTCTTACTGCTTCTTGTCTGCTTTGGGTAGCATAACAAATATCTTTTAGATCAGGCCCTTTAAGATTCGGAAATCTTCTCTTAAGCTCATCAATTAAATGGCGCGTATCGTCTGTACTTAAGGTGGTTTGCGTTACATAAGCTAGTTTTTGAGGATTCTTTGGGTTAAGAAAATCTATATCTTTAAGGGTAGAGATCACCTTTACTTTGCCGTCAACCCTTCCTACTGTGCCCTCAACTTCTGGATGTCCATGATGCCCAATAATTATAAGCTCATAGCCTGACTTTTTATATCTTTGTGCCTGATGATGTACTTTTTTTACCAAAGGACAAGTAGCATCTATTACTTTAAGCCCTTTTTCTTTAGCCTTATGTTCAACAGCCTTTGAAACACCATGAGCGCTAAAAATTGTAACTACTCCTTTTGGAATATCGTTTATATCTTCAACAAATTTTGCTCCTTTTTCACTAAGTTCATTAATGACATGGGTATTGTGTACAATTTCATGAAGCACCCAGACAGGTGGCTTATATTTTTCTAAAGCTGATTCAACTATCTTTATTGCCCTTTTAACCCCAGCACAAAACCCCCTCGGTTGGGCAAGTATTATCTTGAGCTTTTTCTTCATGATTTACTCACCTTTTTAGAATAAACTCTTCCTTTCCACTCGGCCTTTTTACCAAAATAATAATTTTTTGCTGATGATAAAGTCATAAATAGATAAAATATACCAACTATCGACAAACTAAAGGCCCAAAACAAATTAAGTCCATAATAACGCAAAACAGGCATATAAGAAATAGCCATAATTATAAGAGTACAACCTGATATAAAGACAAATTTTGTATTAAAAGAAAAAATGCCAACAATAGGTACAAAAAAAGAAATTATCATTAAAAAAGAGACAAATATTAACAAAAAAGGATTATAATTAAGTTGAGTATAAGCAGTTCTTGATACCATTTGCCAAATTTTCCCTAAACTATCATAGGCCCTTATGCTAGCAATGCCATGGGTTAATGCCAAAAAGATCTTATAGCCTTTTTGTTTAATCAGTTTGGCAAGGGTACAATCATCAATTAAGGCTCCTTTAAGAGATTCGAATGCATCAATCTCCTTTAGTATAGACGTCTTTGTAAGGATAAATCCACCTGCTGCCCCTGCAACGAAACTTTTCTCTTTATTAATAAGAGAAAAGGGGTAAAGGAGTTTAAAAAAATATATGAAAGAAGGGATAAAAAGCCTTTCAACAAGATTGTCCATTTTGAGCATTGCCATTAAAGAGAACATTGCAAGGTTATTCTCTTGCAAAAATTTTAATGCACTTTTTAATATATTATGTTGTAAATAAATATCTGCATCTAAAAGAAGAACATATTCTGTTTTAACCCTTTCTAGTCCTTGATGGAGTGCCCATAGCTTTCCTGACCACTGCCGAGGTTTTTTCCTGCCCTTTATAACAACTCCGTTTATTTTATATTTGTATTTATTTAAAAGTTTCTGTGATATCTCTCTGGTTTTATCATCCGATTGGTCATCAATTACAATAATATTTAACCTATCTCCTTGATTAATTACTGAAGGAAGGGTTTTACTCAGTATCTCTTCTTCATTTCTAGCTGGAATAAGTACAGTTACATCTCTTAGTGAAATATCATTAATAATAGAATCTAAAGGCTCAAAGGCTTGTTTGGTGCTCCATGGCTTCCAAGGAAGAATTAGGATAATTATCCAAAGAAAAAGACTTGAGACTAATAAAAGAAAAAACACACCTTTTATTTAAAAGTTACATCCATAAACAAAATTATTCCGAAGAACCAAGTGGCCAAAGTCTTTTCCACCAAGGTTTTTTAATTTCAAGGGGTTTTGCACCTGTATCAGCAGGTTTCATATACTCATCTATTTTAGGAACAAGATCTCTATTTTCTGCAAGTATTTTAAGTGCCTTTGAATAAATAGGTGTATCAGGATAAAGAGTAACAATATTTTCTAACCTTCTAAGTGCCTGAATAGGATGATCTGTTCTAAAATACCACTTAGCTACTACAAATTCGTGTTCAGCCAAAAGTGCCCTTCCTTCTTTTATTCGCTTTTGAGCCTCAATAGTAAATGGACTATTAGGATAACGACGTATAAGACGGCTATAAGTTTCTATCATTTTATGTGTATTTGTCTGATCCCTATCTGGAGTATCCATTAGTTTATAGTAACAGCTTCCTATTTGAAATATTACATATGGGATTGCATCATTTGTTGGATGTAGATTTTCAAACTCTTGATATAAAGGGATGGCTTCTTCATAAAGGCCTTGATAATATTTACAATCTGCTAGCCTTAGCTCTGCTACTGTAGCATAAGGGCTAAACGGATATCTGTCTCGTATTTTTTTAAACTCGTCTTCGGCAAGAAGGTATCTTCCAATTTCAAAATAATGCATAGCCTTTGCAGTAAGCTGGGCTTCTGGCGGTATTGGGCCCTCCTCTTCAGGAGAAGGCGAAAATATTTTTTTTAACCAAGAATCCTTACCTTTTCCTGAACAAGATGTAATTGAAAAGGCAATAAATATGGCAAAACCTACTGATAAGATATTTTTAAGGATATTTTTCATTGCAAATCGTGCTCAATAGCATAGGCAGCAGTTGCCCCTTCTGCTACTGCAGTAACTATCTGCAAAAGAGGTTTAGACCTACAGTCACCTGCTGCATATATGCCCTTTAAAGATGTTCTCATCCATTCATCAGTTTTTATAAAACCTCGCTCATCAAGATCAACAAGACTTGAGACAAGAGACGTGTTTGGAACTATGCCAATGAATATAAATACGCCTTGTACCTTAAGCTCGTTTACCTCTCCTGTATTTTTATTTTTTATTTTTACAGACTCTACTTGATCCTTTCCAAGTATCTCTTCAACAACACTATTCCATATAAATTCTATTTTAGGATTTGAAAAGGCCCTTTCTTGCAATATTTTTACAGCCCTAAGCTCATCTCTTCTGTGAATAAGATATACTTTTTTAACAAACTTGGTGAGAAATATTGCTTCCTGGACTGCACTATCTCCGCCTCCAACAACAGCTACTTCCTGATCTCTAAAAAAAGGACCATCACAAGTGGCACAATAAGAAACACCTTTACCTGTAAATTCCTCTTCTCCAGGAATACCAAGCTTTCTGTGGCGTGCTCCTGTAGCAATTATAACGGTACGAGTTTTTATTTCTTCATTGGTATCTAAAAATGATACAGAAAACCCCTCTTTCTCCTTTTTTATTTTTCCTGCCTGGGCATTTTTTATCTCAATACCAAATTTCTGAGCATGCTGAGATAACTTTTCAACAAGCTCAAATCCAGTAAGGCCTTCAGGAAAACCAGGATAGTTTTCAACAAAATCAGTAACTAGCACTTGACCACCAGGGCTTAATTTTTCAACAAGAACACCATTTAATTGTGCACGGCCTGCATATATGGCTGCGGCAAGGCCTGCAGGCCCGCCGCCTATAATTAATACATCAAGCATGACTAAATTACTTTCCCAAGTGCAGTTTCGATAACTGCCTTACCAACAGCACCTGTTATCTGATCAACCACATTTCCATCTTTAAAAAGGATGAGTGTTGGAATTGCGCGGATACCATAACGCCCTGGAGTTGCAGGATTTTCATCTACATTCATTTTGGCAATTTTTACTTTTCCTTCATATTCATCTGCCAATTGATCAATTACAGGTGCAATTGCCCTACATGGGCCACACCAAGCTGCCCAAAAATCAACCAACACAGGAAGATCTGCCTTTAGCACCATTTCTTCAAAATCAGCATCAGTTACCTGAATAATCTTATCACTTGACATGCCATCTCTCCTTTACATTAAGATTTAATCTTAAATCCTGAAAGTTTAGGATAGCTTTAATTAGGTGTCAAGGAATTAAAGGAAATTAGTCACTTATGAAAATATCTCTATCAATTCCTTTAAGTGCTTAATAGTTATGATTTTAAGTTCTTTTGCAGTTGGAGAGTCTTTTTCACTATGACTTGACCTTGGCATAACACATCTTTTAAATCCAAGCCGCTGTACCTCTTTTAGTCTAATAAGGCTATGAGTTACCGAGCGTATCTCGCCAGTTAAGCCAACCTCTCCAAAAAAGGCAGTCTCTTTAGGAACAGGTATTTCTCTAAGACTTGAAAATATGGCACAAATTACTGGCAAGTCACATGCGGTTTCTGTAATTTTAAAACCTCCAACTACATTTAAAAAGATGTCTTTATCATAGAGAGTAAGACCAAGTATCTTTTCAGAAACAGCGATTAAAAGCGCTAACCGGTTTGTGTCTATACCAGAAGTTGTTCTTCTAGGAAGTGCCAAAAAAGAGTTATTTACAAGTGCCTGAATCTCTACCAGAATTGGTCTGGTACCTTCAATGGCAGGAAAAATGACTGAACCGGGCTCTTGTTTCGTATTATCTCCAAGAAATAGATTTGATGGATTTTTAACTTCATAAAGCCCGCTGTTGCGCATTTCAAAAACACCTATTTCTTGGCAGGGGCCAAATCTATTTTTTACAGTTCTAAGGATTCTAAAACTCTGTGTTCTATCACCTTCAAAATATAGAACCGTATCAACCATGTGTTCTAAAGTTTTAGGACCAGCTATTGCACCTTCT
Source organism: uncultured Desulfobacterales bacterium (assembly GCA_964392885.1). GTDB lineage: Bacteria > Desulfobacterota > Dissulfuribacteria > Dissulfuribacterales > QOAL01 > JAADCZ01. The sequence continues at coordinate 7,752 of CAYMRT010000201.1, forward strand.
TTAGTAACATGACCTATAACAAAAATAGGGATATGCCTTTTTTTTGCTAAATGCATTAACTCTGACGTGACTCCTTTAATTTGACCAACGCTGCCAGGAGGAGAAGACAGCTGAGCAGAAAAAACCGTTTGAATGGAATCAATTGCAAGGATATGCGGAGACAACCTTTTAACATTTTCAAGAGTTGCCTCAAAAGACGGATTTGAAAGAATAAAAATATCTTCGTTTATGCCAAGTCTATTTGCTCTCAATTTTATCTGAGAAGCAGATTCCTCACCAGATACATAAAGCACCTTAAGACCAAGAAAAGACAATTTTGAAAGAACTTGAAGAAGAATTGTAGATTTACCAATGCCTGGCTCTCCACCAAGAAGAATCAAAGAACCAGGTACAATTCCGCCACCTAAAATGCGGTCAAATTCGCTAATACCTGTAATGTATCTTTTTTGCCTTTCTTTTTCAGTTATTTTGCCTAGCCTTATGGGTTTAATTTCATTAAAGGGTTGTTCTAATAGAGTCTCCTTACCACTTTTCTCTTCAATTATTTCGATAAAGCTATCCCATGATCCACATTCCGGACATTTCCCAAGCCACTTTAATGAAATAAAACCACATGCTTTACAAGAAAATCTTTTTTTTGAACTTCTTAAAGCACTCACTATTCTTCTTCCGGATATCTGATTTCTATTTCAACTTTTGCTCCGCCGAGTCTGCTTTTTTCTAGTGTTAATGTACCGTTCATAGCCTCTACAAGCCTTTTTACAATTGCAAGTCCTAGTCCAGTACCTTTTGTTTTAGTGGTAAAAAAAGGCTGGAGTATCTCCTCTTTTAACTCTTCTTTAAAGCCTGGACCAGAATCTTCCACTACAACTTTTAGGCCAGCATCAAAGGCTTGTATGTCTATGAATATTTTCTTTTTTCCCTCGTAATCTTTTAAGGCCTCAATACTATTTTGGACGAGATTAATTATAACTTGAAGCAACTTACCCTTATCTGCAGCTATCTCATTTCCTTGACAATTTATTTCAATTTCAATTTCATCTGAAACAGATGGCAAAAAGCGTTTTATTTCCTGACAAAACTCCTTTAAATTAAAATGCTCTATATAAAGTTTAGTTGGCTTGGCATACACTAAAAGATTCGAGGTAAGACGCTCAAGTCTTTTTACCTGTTCTACAATTATCTCCATGTCTTCCTTTAATGCTGGATTCTCTTCATCTTCCATGTAAATCTGTGCAAAGCCTTTAATGGTACTAAGAGGATTTCTTATTTCATGAGCAAGTACTGCTGCCATTTGACCAAGGGCTGCCATTTGCTCTTTCTCTGCAAGACTTTTTTCAAGCTGATAGTTTTTCATCCACGCCCTTATAAAGAAAGCAGCTAAAAGCCACAAAAGAATTATTGCAAGACTTGTTACTCCAAGCTGAAATTTTGCCTTTCTTTCAATTGAAAAGGCAGGATATGGATGAAGAGCCACTCTTAAGCAAAATACTTTAAGTTTTGGAATTTGTTTTAGAGTGGGTATATGCCCATGACTTGTTATGGCTAAGGATGCTTCGTTTTCTATCTTATTTACATTTCCAATATGTAATTTTAAAGGAAAATCAAGTATAAAAACCTTCTCTCCTGTAGCAAGCCGTTCAAAGTGAGTAATGATTCTTTCTTGATGAAATACCTTTTTAATGGCATTATCGATCATTTTTCTACCTATTAGTTTTTGGTTTGAGTGTAAAATGCAAATAAAATCTTTGTCGATAAGTGCCAAAAACGCCAGATACTCCCATCTATCTGAAGAGACAAGATCTGGAAATATATCAGGATTTAATCCTAGACGTTCTAAAGAAAAACCAAGATTTACTGCAATATCTGTGGCTCTAGTTTCAAGAAGGTGAGAAGAGCCTTCCATAGAGATTTTATATGTTATATATGCATTTATTGCAGCTACTACGGTGAACAAAGTAAGTAAAAGAATTATTGCAATAAAATATTTATTTTTAAAAAAGCTGGAATTTTTCATCTGTTTTGACATCATGTTTTTATTTATAAGCAAAAAAGCCAGTCTTGACCAGCTAAAGGTGGCTTATTAATTAGTAGTTTTCAAAAAAAATTAGGGGGAGATACCAATGGCTAGAAAAAATATATTGGTAGTTGGTTCTGGAGGCAGAGAACATGCACTTTGTTGGAAGTTTGCTCAAAGTCCAAAAGTAGACACTGTTTTTTGTGCACCTGGAAATGCTGGAATTTCAAAACATGCCACCTGTGTACCTATAAAGGCATCTGATCTAGAAGGGCTTTTAAATTTTGCAAAGGAAAAAAAAGTTGATTTTACAATTGTTGGTCCAGAGGCACCTTTGGCACAAGGTATTGTTGATCTGTTTGAGAAAGAAGGGCTTATATGTTTTGGCCCAGATAAAAAAGCGGCCCAAATAGAGGCAAGTAAAGTGTTTACTAAGGAGCTTTTGTGGAAATATGGGATTCCAACTGGCAAATATAAGGTATTTGATAATGCAGATAAGGCCATAAAATTTGTAAAGGAAGAAACAGGTGTACCAATTGTTGTAAAAGCAGATGGGCTTGCAGCAGGAAAAGGGGTCATTCTTTGCTTTAGTTTTGAAGAGGCTGAAAATGCCATAAATAAGATACTTGTCGAAAGGATATTTGGAGAGTCGGGAAACAGGGTGGTAATCGAGGAGTTTTTAGAGGGAGAAGAAGCCTCTTTTATGGCAATAACAGATGGAAAGAATGTACTACCCTTGGCTACTTCTCAAGATCACAAGCCAATATTCGATAATGATAAAGGTCCAAATACAGGAGGCATGGGAGCATATTCGCCAGCACCAGTTGTCACTCCAAAGCTTTTTAATGAAATAATGAATGAAATCATAAAGCCCACCATCGATGCAATGGCTAAAGAGGGGTGCCCTTATAAAGGGGTTCTTTATGCTGGCCTTATAATAAAAGATGGGAAGGCAAAGGTCCTTGAATATAATTGTAGATTTGGAGATCCAGAGGCTCAGCCAATTCTCATGAGATTAAAAACTGATTTGGTGGACATAGTCGAAGCTGCAAGTAAAGGCAAACTCCATGAAATAGAGCTTTCATGGGATGATAGAGCCGCTCTTTGCGTTGTGCTTGCTTCAAAGGGTTATCCAGGTTCATACGAAAAAGGCAAAGTGATTTACGGACTAGATAAAGTAGAAAAGATGGAAGATGTAGTAGTTTTTCATGCCGGTACCGCTAAAGACAATGGCAATTTTATTACTGCTGGAGGAAGGGTTTTAGGAGTCACAGCTTTAGGCTCAGATATTAAAAAGGCAATAGAGAAGGCTTATAAGGCAGTTAAAAAGATAAGCTGGGATGGCATGTACTATAGGACAGATATTGGTAAAAAGGCTCTTAAACATATTGGTTGTGCAGATGTAGCAATAATAATGGGTAGTAAAAGCGACTTAAAGGTAATGGAAAAGGCAGCAGAGGTGTTTGAGGACTTTGGGGTAAGCTATGATATGAAGGTACTTTCTGCACATAGGAGTCCTGATCTTACATCGGCATTTTCAAAAGAGGCACGAGATAAAGGGGTTAAGATAATTATTGCTGGTGCTGGTATGGCTGCACATCTTGCAGGAGCAATTGCAGCAAATACAACT
>CAYMRT010000202.1:0-2195 GCA_964392885.1 uncultured Desulfobacterales bacterium
AACCTCTTTGAGTTGTCAAAGAGCATGAGAGCCCGCTTTGTAGCAGAAAAAGCGTTATTCAGGAAACCCTAAGTAGTTAAGTTTGAATATTATTAACACAAAAAGTTATGATAACACCTATAGACATACAAGTTACCAATAGAATATTGAGCGCCATTGCAGAAGAAATGGGGCTTGTGCTTCAGCGTTCTGCCTTTTCATCAAATATAAAAGAACGACGCGATTTTTCTTGTGCTATTTTTGATAAAAAAGCAAGGTTATTAGCCCAAGCTGCTCATATTCCTGTGCACTTAGGGGCAATGCCTGATACCATTAAAATGGTTAGAGAAAATTTTGAGTTATCGCCAGGGGATATAATCATTACAAATGATCCCTTTAGTGGTGGCACTCACCTTCCAGATATTACCTTAGTAGCAGGTGTTTTTGATAAAGAGGAAAAAGAGCTTATTTTTTATTTAGCATGTCGTGCACATCATGCAGATGTAGGGGCAAAGACTCCGGGTTCAATGGCACTTACTCAGGATCTTGATGATGAGGGCGTTTTAATAAAGCCCAATTATCTAAGTGTAGGTGGAGACATTATTGAAGATTACTTTAATGAACTTGTAAATCAGATGAGAAATCCTCTTGAAAGGGCTGGTGATCTTAAGGCCCAAATTGCAAGTTTACTACGAGGTGAAAAAAGACTTAAAGCGATCTTAGAAAGTCAAGAAAAAAGGAAATTTTTAAGCACACTTTCACATTTACTTTCCTACGGCAAGCGTTTTATGTCTAAAACAATTTCGGAGATCCCCAATGGAACTTATGAATTTACAGATTTTTTGGATGACGATGGAATAAGCGAAGAGCTTGTGCCAATAAAAGTAACGCTAACAATAAAAGATGATAAGGCCATTGTTGACTTTAATGGCACTTCTCCTCAAAGGCCAAGCTGTATTAATGCTACTATAAGCGTTACAAGGTCTGCTGTTTATTATTGCTTTTTTTGTTTAGTTGGAGAAGGTTACCCAGTAAATGCGGGAAGTCTTGAGCCAATTACCATAAAGGCCCCAAAGGGGAGCCTGTTAAATCCAGAACCTCCGGTGCCTGTTGCGGCAGGAAATGTTGAAACATCTCAAAGAATAGTTGACTGTGTATTTGGCGCACTTTCTCAGGCAATCCCTGAAAAGATACCAGCAGCAAGTTGTGGCACTATGAATAATATCGCCATTGGCGGAAGGTTTTATGATGGAAAAGAATTTACTTATTATGAGACCATTGGAGGTGGCATGGGAGCACGTCCTGGGAAAGACGGCATCTCTGCTATACAGGTTCACATGACTAATACTTTAAATACTCCCATAGAGGCCCTTGAGCAGACATATCCAATGATGATTGAAGCCTACTCAATAAGAGATGGTTCTGGTGGTATTGGCAAATTTAAGGGAGGAGATGGAATAATTAGACGATATAGATTCTTAGTCCCATGTACCATTTCACTTTTTACAGAAAGACGAAAAACTTCTCCTTATGGACTTTTTGGTGGAAAAGATGGCAAAATAGGGGAAAATCTATTATTTAAAACTGGCAAAAATCAACCCAAATCACTTCCTGGGAAATGTATATTAAAACTTGAAAAGGGAGATTTGCTAGAGATAAGGACCCCTGGAGGAGGAGGTTTTGGTTTAATAGATCTTGACAAGTGAAGTATTTGGGTGAAAATTCAACAATTTTATAATAATTAATTTCTGTTTATCTGTTTATTTTATGTAAGTTACTTAGGAGGAAAGATGAAACGATATATAATGGCCCCTGGGCCTGTTGCGGTTGACCCTCATGTATTGTCTGTAATGTCAGAACCTCTCATTCACCACAGGTCACCTCAGTTTTCTGCCATTTTGACAAAGGTTCGTAACGACCTTAAGTACTTATATCAGACCCAAAATGATTGTTTAATTTTTACCTCATCTGGTACTGGTGGAATGGAAGCTTCTGTTGCCAATTTGCTTTCACCAGGTGATAAGGCCATCTGTATTGTTGCCGGTAAGTTTGGTGAAAGGTGGGCAGAACTTTGCGATGCCTATGGCATAGAGCATATAGACATAAATGTAGAATGGGGAGATGCGGTTGATCCATCCCAAGTAGAAAAGGCCTTAAATGAGCATCCTGATGTAAAGGCTGTTTTTATTCAGGCACATGAAACTTCAACTGGCGTT